>SCTE01000029.1 GCA_004298915.1 Chloroflexota bacterium
TCCCGCGCGCGCATCCCCTCCTACAGGTTCCCGCGCCTCGCCTGTTCGATCTCGATGGCCTCGAACAACGCCTTGAAGTTGCCGACACCGAACCCGCGAGAACCGTGGCGCTCGATGATCTCGAAGAAGAACGTCGGGCGGTCCTGGATGGGCCGGGTGAAGATCTGGAGGAGGTAGCCCTCCTCGTCCCGGTCGGCCTCGATGCCCAGTTCCTCGAGCGTGTCGATCGGGACGCCGACGTCACCGACCCGGTCCGCCAGCGACTCGTAGTAGGCATGGGGCATGCCGAGGAACTCGATGCCGTTCTCGCGGAGACGGCGGACGGTGCCGACGATGTCCTCGGTCCGGAGCGCGATGTGCTGCGTGCCGGCGTCGAGGTACCAGTCAAGGAACTCCTGGATCTGGCTCTTCTTCTTGCCCGCGGCCGGCTCGTTGATCGGGAACTTCACTCGGCCGTTGCCGTTGGTCATGACCTTCGACATCAGGGCCGAGTAGTCGGTGTGGATCACCTTGTCGTCGTAGTGGATCAGCTGCGCGAAGCCGAAGACGTCGCGGTAGTAGTCCACGAACCGGTTCATGTCGCCGAGGGCCACGTTCCCGACGCAGTGGTCGATCTCGAGGAGCGACAGGCCATCGGCCGCGCGCGCGGGTTTCTTGATCTTTCGGTAGCCCGGCGCGAAGACACCGTGGTAGTCACGTCGATCGATGAACGAATGCCGGACCTCGCCATAGGTGTAGACGGCGCTTCGTCGGAGAACGCCGTCCTCGCCGCCGTCGAGTTCCACCGGCTCGATCGCCGAGCGAGCGCCCCGCGCCGTGGTCTCCCGCCAGGACGCCGCCGCGTCGTCCACGGCAAACGCGATATCCCTGACGCCGTCGCCGTGGCGATGGACGTGCTCGGCAATCTCGCCATCGGGGGTCAACGGCGCGGTGAGCACGATCGTGATGTCGTTCTGGCGAATCACGTAGCTGGCCCGGTCACGGACGCCCGTCTCGAGGCCGGCGTAGGCGATCGGGGTGAAGCCCCACAAGGCGCGGAAGTAGGCCGATGCCTGGCGGGCGTTGCCGACCCAGAACTCGACATGGTCAAGCCCGTTCAGGGGCAGGAAGTCCTTCGCCTCGGCATAGGCGTCCTTGTTGACGATGGCGCCGGCCTGATTGGCCGCGCCACGACGCAGCGTCTCGGTCACGGTTGTCATGCCTCCGATGCGAACGAGGAGGTTCGATGACCACCCATGGTAGACCCACCCGTTCACCCGCACCCTCCTCCGTGCGACACTGGCGCCATGACGACTCCCGACGAACAGGCGGCTCGGCTCGACGACGCGATCGCCGATCTTCTCGCGCTTCGCCCCCGGGTCATGGGCGCGGCCCCATGGCAGCTGGCCGAGTACTACGGGACCGAGGACGAGGCGAATTGGGCGCCCCCCGAGGTCCTCGCCCACGTCGAGGAGATGCTCCCGTTCTGGCTCGGCGAGATCGAGCGGATCCTCGAGGGTCCCGCGTCAAGTCCGGTCCCGTTCGGTCGAGTCGCCACCGACGCGGTCCGGATCGGCATCATCGGTCGCGACCGGACGCTGCCGTTACGGGAACTCTTCGCCCGAGTCGCGGCCGATGGCGCGCGATTGTCGGCTCGGATCCGCGAACTTGACGGAGCGGACCTGGCCCGCGAGGGCCTCCATCCGCGGCTCGGGGTCCTGACCGTCGCCGAGTGTCTCGAACGATTCGTGACCTCGCATGTCGAGGACCACGTGCGCCAGCTCGAGGAGATCCTCGCCGCGCGAGGCGCGTGATCGCGTGTTCATGCTGTGGGCGATTCCGGCCGGGCTGATCCTCGGATTCGTCGCCGGCGGGAGCCTCGATGGCCTGTTCTCGCTCGGGTTCCGCTGGGGGCCGCTGGCCATCGCCGGCCTGCTCGTGCAGCTGGTCCTGTTCACGGCATTCGGGGACGCGCTGGCCGCCGACCTGGGGCCCGCGATCTACATCGCGTCCACGATCGCGGTCCTCGTCGCGGTCGTGCGGAACTGGCGCGTGACCGGCATGCCGATCGTCGCCGTTGGATCACTCAGCAATCTCGTGGCGATCACGGCCAATGGCGGGTTCATGCCCGCGAGCCAGGAGGCGCTGGAGATCGCCGGTTTCGCCGGTCCCGGTGACCATACGAACAGCGTGGTCCTGGCCGATCCCGCCTTCCGGCCCCTGACCGACATCTTTGCCCTGCCGGCGGGCATCCCGCTCGCGAACGTGTTCAGCGTCGGCGACGTCCTGATCGGCGTGGGGATCGTCATCGTGATCGTCGCCGCCATGCGATCCCGGCCCCAGCCGATCGCCCCAGGCCGATCGGGCCAGTCCTGACGATCAGCGGCCGCGGCGCTCCCGCCAAAGGCTGCCGATGAGGAACAGGACGTTGGCCGGGCGCTCGGCCAGGCGGCGCATGAAGTACGGATACCACTCGCTCCCGATCGGCACGTAGATCCGCACGGTCCAGCCCTCCTTCAGCAGGCGCTCCTGGAGGTCCCGGCGGACGCCGTAGAGCATCTGGAACTCGAAGCGCTCAGGTCCGATCCCGCGCTCCCGCGCGTAGGCGATGGCCTCGTCGACGATCCGGTCGTCGTGGGTCGCAAGGGCCGGGTAGTGGCCCTCGTCAAGCAACCGCCGCATGACCGCCAGGTAGGCCGCATCGACATCGGCCCGTGCCTGATGGGCGACGTCAGCGGGCTCCCGATAGGCGCCCTTGCAGAGGCGGATCCGGGCTCCGGCGCCGACGAGCCGTTCGGCATCGGCCGGTGTGCGGAGGAGCATCGCCTGGAGGACGACCCCGACATCTCCCGACCCGGCCATGACCGGTCTGAGTTCCTCCCATACGGCGAGCGTCGCGTCCGTGGTCGTGTGGTCCTCCATGTCGATTCGGACGAATGCATTCGAGGCGGCAGCGGCGGTCAGGATCCGTGCCACGTTCTCGCGCATGATCGCCGAGTCAAGGAGGAGACCCATCTGACTGAGCTTCAGGCTGACGTTCAGGTCCAGCCCCGCCTGATCCAGCGAGTGCAGGGCCGCGACGTAGGCGTTGGCAGCGGCTCGTGCCGCGGCCGCCGATCGCACGGACTCGCCGAGGATGTCGACCGTGGTCCGGTACCCGGCGGCGCGCATCCGCTCGAGGGCGGGCATCGCCGCGTCCATTGTCTCGCCGGCCACGAACCGGGCGACCATCGAGCGCGTCAGCGGGAGTCGCGTGGCAAGCCGGCCGATGAACCGGCGATGGGTGAGGCCGAGAATCACCGCGCGCATGGCGCGTTCGATCAGACGCGAGGTGGCCGCGCGGACGTTCACCGCGGGCTCAACGAGACGGACGCTCTCCCGGCACGATGGCGACTTCCAGCTGATCGCCGAGCTCGACCGTCCGCCGGAAGGCGGCCCAGACGGCCTCCGACAGGACCGTACGGAGCCGGCCCGACTCGAGCTCGTGAAGGGCGGCCGCGCTGGTCCCGCCGGGCGACGTGACCATGTTCCGGAGCTCGGCCGGGTGCATGCCCGACTGCTTGGCGAACAGCGTGCTGCCCTCCAGGGTTTCGATGACGAGGTCATGGGCAACATGCCGGGGGAATCCGAGGTGGACGGCGGCGTCGATCAACGCCTCCATGAACAGGAAGACGTACGTCGGACCCGTCCCGGAGACCGCGGTCGCCATGGCCACGAGCTTCTCGTCATCCACCTCTAGCTGCGCCCCCAGAGCGGACAGCAGGGCGGCCGCCTGGGCCCGCTGGTCGGGCGTGACCTCGGGCGTCGCGAACCAGACGGTCATCCCCTTGCCGAGGCGGGCAGGCGTGTTGGGCATGCTCCGGACGATCTGGTCGTGCCCGAGCGCCGAGACCAGGGCCCGGGTCGTGGCGCCGGCGAGGACGCTGATGACGAGCTGGCCGGGTCGGAGCACCTCGCCGATTTCGCGTCCCACGCGCGCGAGCATCTGGGGCTTGATCGCCAGGATCACGACATCGGCGCCGGCGATGGCCTCGGCGTTCGCGGCCGCGGTGCGGATGCCGTGCGCGCCTGCCAGCTGCTCGCGCCGCTCCGCCCGCGGATGGCTCGCGACGACCTGCGACGCCTCGACCATCCGTCCACGCAGGAGCCCGGCGATGATGGCCTCGGCCATGACGCCGGATCCAACGGTGGCGATCGTTCGACCTGCGAGAGGGGACATGGCCCGAGTATGCCATGCGCCCGAGGCGCCGCGGACCTGCGTCAGTCCGTCGGACCTGAGGTGTCTCCGGCCGGCTGGGGACGGGCGGCTGCCGCCCGATCGTCGAGCGCTCGCTTCAGCCGGAACCGCAGGAAGGCGTTGTCGCCGGCCCGTCCGACGCAATCGGGGCAGAGCTGCGCCCAACCCTCGATGGCGCTCGGATCGCGCGCGACGTGATGCGCCCCGCACCAGAGGCAATCGAAAATCGCGCGATACGCCATGTCGTGGGCCGCGCTCCCGCAGCTGAGGCTGCGGCGGAGCCCGCCGAATCGATCGCCCTGGCCGAGGTCAGCGGGGCTTGATGGCGTCGACCGCGACGCGTGCGGCGCCGCGGTCCGTGAACCAGGTGGCGTCGATCTGGACGAAGTTCGCCCACTCGGCCGGAACCTGGTCCTCGGGGAAGATCGCGTTGACCGGGCACTCCGGTTCGCACGCCCCGCAATCGATGCACTCGTTGGGATCGATGAACAGCTTGCGGTCGACGCCTTCCTCGAAATGGATGCAATCCACCGGGCAGACCGAGACGCACGAGACATCGAGGAGGTCGATGCAGGGCTCGGCGATGACGTAGGCCATTGGGGTTCGATCTCCTCATTGCGACGCTGCGCAGCGCCCGCTCCGCGGGCGACCAAGAGCGTACCACCCGACCCACGCGGATGCCGCGTTCAGGGCTCCCCCGGGGCGTCGCTCATGGTCAGCGGCTGGCCGGTCGCGTCGATGAACCGGATCGGGATGACCATGCCCTGTGCCCAGTGGCCGGGTATGTGGCAGCCGACGAGCCATTCCGTGCTCGCGGCGCGCTCGACGGCCGGCACGGTCCAGGCGACGTCCACGCGCTCGCCGGATGCAACGACGACTCGAAGCCCTTGGAGGCCCGGCGGGACGCTTATCGCCGGGGTCGGGCCCGGTGGGGCGCCGATCGTCGCAGCCTCGGCCGTTTCCCAAGCGTCCTGCACGTCGGCGGTCCCGATGACGACCTCGTGCAGCGCCAGGCCGCCATTCACAACCTGGAGGATGACCGATTCGCCCGGCACGAGGTCCAGGATCGGTGGCACGTACGTGTAGTCCTTGGCCAGGATGATCACGTTGCGCGGGTGGTCGGGCGTGCCCGGCGTGACCGCAGGGGTTGCTTCGGCCCCACCACCGCACGCAACCAGCGCCGCGCCGGCGACGACCGCGAGGACGATCGCTCGCGGAACGGAGGCGAGGCGGGGCGGCGACGGGCGACCGCCGCGCGGGCGGCAAGGGGAGTGGGCAGTGCGCACGGCGAACGCAGTCTATCGGCCCGTCCCGCCGCGTCGAACTTGCTTGACACCGGACTTGCCGCCACTGGATAGTGCTGTCCACCGCGGACGCGGAATTCATGGCCCACGTGCGATTGTCGCGGACACGACGACGGATTTCCGCGAATGGCGCGACATCCGCCCGGTTCATGCCCTGGATCCTCCAGAAGGAACCCATCCGACAGTGACGACTGAAGTGCAATCAGCGGCCATGCCGGGACCCGGAGGCGGCATGGGCTCGCCGGAAGCCGCCGTTCGCCTCGAGCGCGTCACGAAATCCTTTGGCGACGACGCGGCCGCAAAGCGCGTGGCG
Source organism: Chloroflexota bacterium (assembly GCA_004298915.1). Taxonomy (GTDB): domain Bacteria; phylum Chloroflexota; class Limnocylindria; order Limnocylindrales; family CSP1-4; genus UBA5189. The sequence goes on from SCTE01000029.1 coordinate 5,834, forward strand.
AAGGCAACGGGCGCCGCTCCGGGCCATCCGGTCATC
>SCTE01000258.1 GCA_004298915.1 Chloroflexota bacterium
CCGATGACGACGACGATCACGAGGAGCGTCGCCCGGATCCCGAAGAACTCGGCACCCGTGCCGATGACATCCAGGATGACCGGGGCCAGGATGATGGCGAGGACGAACGTCGGCAGGACGAGGAAGAAGTCCGTGACCCGCATGAGCACGTTGTCGGTTCGACCACCGAGGAACCCGGCCACGATCCCGATGAGCGCGCCCACGACGATCGTGATCGCGGTCGCCAGCAGGCCGATGGACATCGAGATGCGGGACCCGTGGACGGTCAGGTTGAGGAGGTCCCGGCCGAGCTCGTCGGTCCCGAGGAGATGGGCGCCCGACGGTGGCTCGAGCGAACGAGCGGTCGCGGTGGTCGCGGTCTGGAGCGGCCCTACGAACACCTGCGGGACGATCGCGAGGATCGCAAACAGGGCGAGGATCGCCAGCCCCAGACGGCCGTCGGCCCGTCGAGCGGCCTGCCGAAGGACGTTTCCGGACGCGGCGACGACCTGGACGAGCGGCCGCAGGAGGACGCCGAACAAGAAGTCCAGGACCGTCACGATCGGACCCTCGGGTCGAGGAACGCATAGACGAGATCGGCCACGAGGTTCGCGATGACGACGGTGACCGACAGCAGCAGGAACACGCCCTGCAGGACCGGGTAGTCGCGCGAGCTCAGCGCATCCACGGTCAGCGTGCCGAGCCCCGGCCAGTTGAAGACGACCTCGGCCGTGATGGCGCCGGCGACGACGTAGCCGAGGTTGATGGCGATCAACGTGACCATGGGCAGCATCGCGTTGGGAAACGCGTGGCGACTCAGGACCTGGCGATCCGTGAGGCCCTTGGCGCGTGCCGTCGAGACGTAGTCCTCGGCGCGGGTCTCGATGATCGACGAGCGCATGATGATCAAGTAGGCGCCGATCAGACCCAGGCTGACGGTCGCGAGGGGCAGGACCAGGTGCCGACCGAAGTCGACGAGCTGGTCGACAAACGTGCCGTACGTCGCCCCGACCGTGAGCATCCCCGACGTCGGGAACCACCCGAGTCGCGCGGCAAAGATCAGGATCAGCGGCATCCCGATGACGAAGTACGGCATCGAGTACAGGACGAGGCTGATCCCGCTCCCGATCCGATCGGCCCGGCTGCCCCGTTTCCAGCCCGCATAGGCACCCACCGCGAGGCCGACGGCGATCGCGATGACCTCGCCAAACCCGATGAGCAGGATGGTCGGCCAGAAGCGCTGGCCGATCACGTCGGTGACCGGCGTGCCCCGGAACTTGAGCGAATAGCCGAGGTCCCCGGTGAGCGTCGAGGCGACGAAGGCCGTCAGCTGGTTGCGCTCGTTGACCCGAACGGTCGGCGGGTCAATCCCGATCGTGATCGGGAACAGGTCCGCATCCAGGCCCCACTTGTGGCGGACCTCGGCGACCTTCTCGGGCGTCAGGTACGGGTTCCGGAGCAGGATGCGCTCGGGGGACCCGGGCATCATCCGGAACAGGACGAAGTTCAGCAGGACGATGGCGAAGATCGTCGCCAGCGCCTGGATGAGCTTCCGCCCGAGGTACCGGCTGGCCACGGCGGAGCGGCGGTCAGGCGGAAGGTCGGGGCACCCGAAGGTGCCCCGAGCGGATCAACCCTGTCGGGTCGATGTTCACTCCTCGGCCTGGTCCTTGGGCTTCCCGCCGGACGCGTTCCGGCGCATGTAGATCGCCCCGCCGACCACGACGATCACGACGATCGCCGCGATGATCAGCGGGGTCGAGTCGCCGGAACCGGAGGAACCGGATCCGCCGCTCGACGGTGCCGGCGTCGCGGCCGTGCCCTCGGTGGGAGCCGGCGTCGGCGCCGCGGCCGCGCTCGTCAGGCGCGTGTAGTTGAGGGTTCCGTAGGAGAACATCGGCGTCCCGTTCGCGGTCGGCTGGTTCTGCCAGCCGGCGAAGCGGTCGGTCCGGTAGGCGTCGAGGTTGGCGTCGTAGTACAGGATGTCGTACGGCGCGGCGTCGTAGATCATGTTCTGCATCTGGGCGATGATCGCCTTGCG
>SCTE01000259.1 GCA_004298915.1 Chloroflexota bacterium
CCCGGCATCTACAGCATGACGGCCTACTTCAGCGGGACGTTCACGCTCAATCCATGGGTCTCGCCGTCGTCATCGATCACGCTGACGGACCCGACCTACAACCCGAGTGCCTCTTCGGCCAGGTCGCTGGCCGTGATCTACCCGTTTGTCGGCTTCTTGCAGCCGATCGACATGGGCGGCGTCCTGAACGTTGCCAAGGCCGGAAGTGCGATCCCCGTGAAGTTCAGCCTCGGCAACTTCTACGGACTGCAGATCATCGCTGCGGGCTACCCGAAGGCGGTCGCGATCACCTGTGACACGACCGCCCCGACGAGCGACGTGCCCGATGATCTCGCCGCGAGCACGTCGAGCCTTCAGTACGATGCCTTGACCGACCAGTACACGTACGTCTGGAAGACACCCAAGACCTACGCCACCAAGTGCTACCGGTTCGAGCTCAAGCTCAACGACGGACAGACATACACCGCGAACTTCCGCTTCAAGTAGGTCGTTCGCGCCATACCCGGCCGCCGGCGGCAACGCCCCGGCGGCCGTCCGATTCCACGGCGGGCGATCGGCGGCCACCTACCTCGCCCCGGCAAGCTCCTGGAGCGAGTGCCAGTAGGCGAGCCGGTCGTCCTGCGTCGCCTGGATCTCGGGGGTGACCGAGCCGTCGGCACCGAAGTGCTGGCGGAAGCGGCCCTCGGTCCGGGCAAAGGCGAGGAAGTCGATCAGCGTGCCGTCCGGAGCCTTGGCCCAGTCGTCCTTCACGGCCGGATTGCCCTGCAGGGACAGGCGCTCGGCCATCGACGGGCCGCGGCGCGGGTCGTAGGTGAACAGCGGGAACGCCCGCGAATCGACCGCCAGCCTGGCCTGCCGAGTCGAGGCGTCGTCGGCGATCCCGTGCTCGGGCTGGCAGGGCGTGTAGGCCACGATGACCGCCGGTCCCGGGTACTCGTTCGCCTCGATGATCGATCGGTAGAAGTGGTTGATGTGGGCCGGCGAGGTCTGGGCCACGTACACCTCGCCGTGGGCCATCAGGATCCGGGCGAGCTCCTTGCGCCGCTCCGGGCGCCCGTGGAGGTCCCGGCCGAATGCCGACATCTTCGTGACCTGGCCGCCGAACGATGCCGTCGAGGCCTGGCCGCCGGTGTTCGAGTAGACCTGCGTGTCGAGGACGAGGACCTTGATGTCGCTGCCCGAGGCGACCATCCGGGACAGGCTCTGGAACCCGATGTCATACATTGCCCCATCACCGCCGAGGACCCACAGGCGTCGATCGGGATGGCCTGACGCGTCCCATCGGGCGCGGACCCCCAGAGCGACGGCCGGCGCGTTCTCGAACAGCGAGTTCGTCCACGGCACGCGGTACGGGTTGAACGGGTACGTACTGCCGTAGACCGTGTTGCACCCGGTCGCGGCCACGATGCCCATCGACTCGGGACCGTGGACCTGCCGCGTGGCGGCGACCGTCATCCGGATCGCCGTTGCCTCCCCGCAGCCTGCGCACGAGCCCGCCCCGCCGACATACCCGAGCGCATGCTCGCCGAGCATCAGGTCGGCCAGGGCCTTGTCGTTGCGATAGACGTCGGGTGTCGGAGGCAGGGAACGGAAGAAGCTGATGTCCCGCTCATACCGGTCGAGCGTGGATTCGCCCGAGGGCCCCTCCTCGGCCACCTTGTCGATCATGATCAGCGCATCGTGCCCGAGGGCAGCGCAGACCTCGACGCACTCGGCGCAGCCCTTGCAGTGGACCGGATCCACGAAGATCCCGAAGGCGCCGCGGTCCAGGCCTTTCCGGGCCGGGACGTCGCCGTACTTGGTGGTCGAGGCGAAGTGAGCCCTCGCCGTCTTCGCCGCACCGGCGGGATCCGGGCCCGCGGCAGCGAACGCGTCGATCCGACCTTCCAGATCCGGCTCGGGCACGACGACGCCGAGGATTGCCGTGTCGGGGCAGGCGTTCACGCAGGCCATGCAGCCGACGCACTGCTCGGCCAGGAAGTCCGGGATGCGCGGCGCGAGCCGCGAGAAATCGCGGAGGGCCGATGTGGCGGGCGGGATGATGCTCCGGGCCAGACCCGCATCTGCCGGCAATTCCTGGTCGGCGATCCCGCGTCGATAGGCGGGCACGACGCTTCGCCCGAACTCCTCGACGTAGGCATCGATGTCCAGGAGCGGCGGCGCGACCGTCGCCAGACGATCGATGTGCGATTCCTTCACCTCGCCGGCGTCCTTCACGAACGGACTGTCGTCGGGGTGCGGCTCGTGCGGCGCTGGGACCTGGGCGGCCGACGCGCGCTCGGCCGTGGGTGTCTCAGGCATTCGATCCGGCCTCGGGTGTGGCGGTTGCCTCGGCCAGTTCCTCGGCGATGGCATGGATGAGATCCGTGGTGGACAGCACGCCGATCGGGATGGTCCCGTCCTCGTCATCGACCACCACCAGCCGATGAATCCGGTTGCGCTCCATCTTCCGGGCGGCGACATCGAGGCCGGTCGAGCGATGGATAATGATCGCAGGGCTGGTCATCAGGTGCCGGACGACCAGGCCCGGCCAGTTGGACCACAGGTACTCGGTCGCCCGGGCTCGGGCGAGGTCGGTCTGGGACAGCACGCCGACCAGCGAGCCGGCGGCATCGACCACCGGCAGGCCGTGGACGTGGTGGCGATCCATGAGTGTGGTTGCCTCCGTCAGCGTCGCATCCGCGCGGATCACGATCGGCTCGAGGGCCATCCGGTCGCCGACGGTCAGGCTGGGCGAGGTCGTCATCGGGTTGCTCCCTCCAGGACGGGTTCGGGATGTTCGGTCGTGGCTCCGGGGCGCTGGCCACCGATCGCCGCGGTGACGTCGAGCAGCGTGTCGTACGCCTCGGTGATGACCTCGAGGTTGGCGTCCACGACCGCGCCGCCTCGCTTTCCGAAGAACCTGCCGAGCCGATCGCGGACGGCTGTGAGCAGGGCGTCACGGCCCATCCCGGCCCGCTCCGCGAACGGGGCAATGCGCAAGAAGACGCCGACAAGGGCCACGCCCTGCATCCGGACCTGCAGCTCGGCACGTGGCGCATGGCGCCTGGCCAGGGCCACCGTGTCGAGGGCCGTCACGCGGATGTTGCGGGCGAGGATCTCGGCCCGGAAGGCGGAAGGAATCGATGCCCAGATCGCCTCGGGATCCACGAGGGGCGACTGGATGAACACATCGCCGCCGTCGGCGAGCCCGGCGAGCGGATCGCCGAGGCCGAAGGCCGCCACGTCATGGAGCGGCACGAACTCGACACGATCGAGCTCCGCGTGGAGGCGGATCGGGGCATCGGCGATGGTCAGGTAGTAGGTGGTCGGGAGGCCCTTCTTCTCGGACCCGTAGCGGGGATAGGCCTGGACCTGCTTGCCGAACAGCTCCCCGGCCAGCGTCGCGACGAGCTTGTTGGTGGTGACGCTCCCGAAGCCCCCGATCGAGTGGCCGCGGAGGCTGTAGGCCCCGGCTGGCCGGAGGTCCACCGGAACCATCGGCAGGGCCAATGGATGCCGGATCCCGACGACCACGTGCCGCTCCTGCGGCTCCGCGTGATCGGCCAGGTGGTCGAAGATCGCGACCAGGTCGCCCGCGGCGACGTCGCGCGAACCGAGGCCCGCGGAGACGGACAGGACCCGCGGGACCTGCTCGCCCTCGGCCGCCCCGACGTAGAGGGCGGATTGCACTTCCCGGGTGAGCGGGTTGGCGGCGGCCAGCGGGTCATCGGTCCGTTCCACGACGCCGACCGCACGGGCGCCCCGGAGGATGCCCACCAGCTCGCGTGACGGGAACGGCCGGAAGGCGGTCACCGCCACGCAGCCGACCGGTCGACCCTGGGCCCGAAGGTGATCGACGACCGCGATCGCGGTGTCGGCCATCGTGCCCATGCTGACGATGATCTCGGCCGCGCCATCGGTCTGATAGGCGGCCACGGGGCCGTAGGATCGGCCGGTGAGACGCTCGAATGCTTCGTATGCCCCGGCCAGGATCGCCGGCAACCGGTCCGTGTACGCACGCTGGCCGATCCGGCCCTTCATGTAGCTGTCCTGGTTCTGGACGACGCCGGTCATGAGCGCTTCGGCGGGATCGAACAGGTCGCGGATGTGATCGCGCGGATCCCCGACGAACTCGCGAAGCAGCTCGTCCTCGGGCAACAGCGCGTTTTCCAAGGTATGGGTCGTGAGGAACCCATCCTGGGCGACCATGAACGGCGTGTCCGACGCCTCGGCGACGCGCCGGGCGATCACGGCAAGGTCGGCCGCCTCCTGGGCGTTCCGGGCGAACAGCATGCCCCAGCCACAGTCGGCGACGGCCATCATGTCGTCGTGGCCGGCGTGGATGTTGAGGGCCTGGCTGGTCAGGGCCCGCGCCCCGACGTGGAACACCACCGGCAATCGCTTGCCGCTGATGACGTACAGGACCTCCTTCATGAGGACGAGGCCCTGGCCGGCGGTGAAGTTCGTCACCCGGGCGCCGGCGAGCGCGGCACCCTCCGCCGCCGATGCGGACGAATGCTCCGACTCCGGCTCGATGAAGCGGAGCGGCGTTCCCCACAGGTCGGTCCGTCCGTCGGCGACGGCGGCCTGGTAGACCGCGGCCATCGTCGTGGACGGGGTGATCGGGTAGACGCAGGCCACCTCGGCAAGCCGGCTCTCGACGTGGGCGACGGCCTCGGAACCATCGACGATCGACGGAAGGCCAGGGTACGGCGGGCGTGGCAGGGCTTGAGACGTCATGCGTACAGCCTCGACCCCGAGGGGCGAGCGGGGCAGACCCGCGTGGCCCGAACCTCGGGGGCCGCATGGCCCGGAACCATCGGGACGGCGGGTGCTGGCCTCGCCTACCATCGCGTCTGGAGCCAAGCCGCCCGGGAGCCCGAGTGACCCACCCGAACCCCCTGCCACCCGTCCGCCGGGCCTGGTGGCGCGACGCCGTCGTCTACCAGATCTACATCCGCAGCTTCGCCGACGGCAACGGCGACGGCATCGGCGACATCGCCGGCATTCGGGAACGCCTCCCCTACCTCCGCGACCTCGGCGTCGATGCCCTCTGGATCACGCCCTGGTACGTCTCGCCGATGGCCGATGGCGGCTACGACGTGGCCGACTACCGGGCGATCGACCCGATGTTCGGGACGCTCGATGACGCCGATCGGCTGCTGGCCGATGCCCACGCCCTCGGCCTCCGGGTCCTGATCGACATCGTGCCGAACCACACCTCGGATCGACACCCGTGGTTCCAGGAGGCGCTGGCGAGCCCGCCTGGGTCAGCGGCACGGGCGCGCTATCACTTCCTGGATGGCCTTGGGGACCACGGTGACGTGCCGCCCAACAACTGGCCGAGCGTCTTCGGCGGACCGGCATGGGGCCGGGTCATCGAGGCCGATGGCCAGCCGGGTCAGTGGTACCTCCACATCTTCGCCCCGGAGCAGCCCGACCTGAACTGGGACAACCCGGCGGTGCGGGCGGAGTTCGAGTTGATCCTCGCGTTCTGGCTGGACCGGGGCGTGGATGGGTTCCGCATCGACGTCGCCCACGCGATGATCAAGGCACCGGGCCTGCCCGACCTGAGGCCCGAGCACGTCACCGGCGAGCCATTGGCCCCGGGTGGGCATCCCCACTGGGACCAGGACGAGGTCCACGAGATCCATCGAGCTTGGCGGCGGGTCCTCGATCGCTACCCCGGCGAGCGCGCGCTGATCGGCGAGATCGGCGTGGACGATCCAGAGCGGCTCGCGGCCTACCTTCGCGAGGACGAGCTCCAGACCGCGTTCAACTTCGCATTCATGGGAGCCGAGTGGGATGCGCCCGAGTTGCGATCGATCATCGATGCGACGCTCGATGCCAACGCGCCGGTCGGAGCGCCCGCGACCTGGGTACTCTCGAATCACGATGCGACGCGCCAGGTGACAAGGCTTGGCCGATCATTCACCGGACTCCGGAACCGCGAGCTGGACGACCTCCTCACCGCCGACCTGGCGCTCGGGACGCGACGGGCGAGGGCGGCGATCCTGCTGATGCTCGCCCTGCCCGGGTCGGCCTACCTCTACCAGGGCGAGGAGCTCGGCCTGTGGGAAGTCGAGGACCTCCCGGAATCGGTGCTCCAGGACCCGATCTGGCGGCGATCCGGCCATACGATCCGGGGTCGTGACGGGTGCCGCGTGCCGATCCCGTGGTCCGGCCATGCCTCGCCATTCGGCTTCGGCCCTCCAGCCACGACGCCCTGGTTGCCCCAGCCAGCGTCATGGCGTGACTTCACGGTCGAGGCCGAAATGGCCGATCCGGATTCGATGCTTCGGCTGTACCGCACGGCGCTCGAGGTCCGACGCCGGCTGCCGGGTCTCCGCGCAGCGGGGCACGAGTGGCTGCCAAGCCCGGACGGCACCCTCCGGTTCCGCCGCGGCGACGACCTCGAGTGCGCCGTCAATGTCTCGGCGGACGCCCTGCAGCTGCCCGTCGGACGCGAGCTGCTGGTCTCGACCCACGGTGACATCCGAAGGCTGCCCCGCGATGCGGCGGCCTGGTATGCGGCCCGAGAAGACGCCTAGGATCGAACCCTGAGGAGATCCCCGATGGCCGTCCTGATGGCCTCGCGGAAGGCCGGCAGTCCGGCCGTGACGACGCGCGAGAACCGCTCGCCGTAGCCGAACCATCGACCGCCGATGCCCACGAACGAGCCCTCCGGCATTGCGCCGCACACCGTTTCGGCGATCAGGAGCGTGTCCTCGACGGACAGTGCATGGGCCGACCGGACGGTCAGCCCGTCGGATCGATTTGCCAGGTCCGTCAGCGAGAGCCTGATGACCGATCCGGGCTCGATGCCGGCGACGGTGTCCACCACCAGGCAGGCCTCACCGGCCTTGACGGCGATGACGTCGAGTACGCCCAGTTCCGGGCAACGGCGGACCTCGATCCTGGACCGGACGGCGTCGGGGAGTTCCGACAGGACTCTCGAGATCGCGGCCAGGGCAGCGCCGTCATCGCCGCGGTCAGAGGCGCCGCAGACGAGAATGCGGAGATCGGCGGGCCGCGCCGTCATCGAAGGGTGTCCACCCGGGCCCGGGAGACGGCAGGGACGAGGACGCCGGTCCTCGCCCGATCATGGGCAGCATCGCAGGGTCGCTGCGGGTTCCCGCTCAGGCTGGGCATGCATACCTCCGTCCCGACGGTACCGCCGGAAGACGCCTGCCCCAGAGCGCCATGCGGCCCGATCGGGATGGATTTCGGGCCTCTCAGCGCCGGGACCCGGTCGCCGGAGTCACGCCGAACTCGGGACCTTCGGCCCTATCGGGCATCGTCGGGCGGGACAAGAATCCTGGTGCGGTGGATATCGGAGGGGACGCCCGGTATCCACCCTTACGATTCTCAGCGCGGTCTCAGGAACATCTCAGCCAGGTGGGCGATGATGCCCGGTGCCCACCGAATTCCGTCGCAGAGGTCCCTGATGTCGCGTTCCCGACTGCCATTCGCGATTGCCATCGGCATTGCCGTCCTGGCGATCGGCGGGTTCCTGACCTTCCAGCAATTCCTGGCCGGCGATTCGGTGCCCGCCCTGTCCCTCGCCCCGACGGCGCCGGATGCCTCGGCCACGACCGAGCCCGGCGTGTCGCCGACGGCCGACCAGGGCACGTCCGCCCCGGTCGAGGCGACGCCGGCCGGGGTCGCCGGCACCTGGACCGTGGGTGACGGCAGCGTTGTCGGCTATCGGGTCCGCGAGCAGCTCGGCGGGGTCACCGCCCTCACCGACGCCGTC
>SCTE01000260.1 GCA_004298915.1 Chloroflexota bacterium
GTCATCGAGGCCGTCGGCGGTGCATCACGGATCGCGGCCATCGGGATCACCAACCAGCGCGAGACGACGATCGTCTGGGATCGCGCCACGGGCAACCCGGTCGCCGACGCGATCGTCTGGCAGAGCCGGATCACGGCGCCGGCCTGCGAATCGCTCCGGGCTCGCGGCCTCGAGCCCCTGTTCCGGGAGCGGACCGGGCTGCCGCTCGACGCCTACTTCTCGGGCCCGAAGATCGCCCACATCCTCGACGCCCAGCCGGGCCTGCGAGCTCGGGCTGAGCGGGGAGAGCTGGCCTTCGGAACAGTGGACAGCTTCCTGGCCTGGCGCTTGACCGGGGGACGGCGCCACGTCACCGACGTCTCGAATGCCAGCCGGACCCTGCTGTTCGATCTCCATCGACTGGCGTGGGATCCGGAGTTGCTGGACCTGGTCGGAGTGCCGGCGTCGTTGCTTCCCGAGATCGTGCCAACGTCCGGCGTGATCGGCGACACCGACCCTTCGCTCTTCGGCGGTCCGATCCCGATCGCGGCGATGGCCGGCGACCAGCAGGCCGCGACATTCGGACAGGCCTGCTTCGATGTCGGCGACACGAAGACGACGTACGGGACCGGCGCCTTCCTGCTGCGCAACATCGGGGCGTCGCCCGTGCCGTCGCCGAACCGGCTGATCACGACGGTCCTCTGGCAGCTCGGCGCCGATGGTCCCGTGGCGTATGCGCACGAGGGCTCCGTGTTCGTGGCCGGCGCGGCGGTCCAGTGGCTGCGCGACGGCCTCCATGCCATCGAGGAATCCGGCGACGTCGAGGCCTTGGCGGCGACCGTGCCCGATGCCGGCGGGGTCGTGGTGGTGCCCGCCTTCACGGGACTCGGCGCCCCGTACTGGGACCCGGATGCCCGAGGGGCCATCTTCGGGATCACCCGGGGCACCGAGCTCGGGCACATCGCGAGGGCGACCCTCGATTCGATCGTCCAGCAGGTCGCCGACGTGGTCGAGGCGATGACGATCGATACCGTGGCCCCGTCCGATGCCGGGGCCGCGCCGGCGAGCCAGGCCGCCTCCGCCGCACTCCGGGTCGACGGTGGCGCCGCCGCGAACGACGCCCTGCTCCAGGACCAGGCCGACCTCCTCGGGATCGCCGTCGAGCGCCCCGGGGTCATCGAGACGACCGCGCTCGGCGCCGCCTCGCTTGCCGGCCTCGCGATCGGCTACTGGCCCGACCTCGATGCGTTGCGAGCCAACCGGGTGATCGATCGTCGATTCGAGGCGTCGGCAGATGCAGCGGAGCGTGCCGCGCGCCGGCGTCGTTGGGCAAAGGCCGTCGGGCGTGTTCGAGGGTGGGCACTCGACGACTGACCGGTCCGGCGCGCGACCGGGAGGCGCGGCGGGCGACGCGGCCCTCCGGCACGATGTTCGTGCTCACCAACTCGATTCGGACCCGGAGCAATTCAGGGCTAGGCAGGGCCGCATTTACCGCGTATGCTCCGCGACGCCCAATGTCACGGCACGGTCCGTGACTGCATACGCGTAGACGACCACGTACCGGACTCCTCTCACGGCTGACGCGAGAACCCGAACGGCATCGCGGACGGCTACCGAGAGGAGTTCTCGTTTTGTACAACGACAAGAATCTGACCTGCGCGGATTGCGGACAGGAGTTCGTCTTCACCGCTTCCGAGCAGGACTTTTACGCGCAGCGTGGCTTCACCGAGCCGCGCCGCTGCCCGTCCTGTCGAGCCAGCCGCAAGGCAGCTCGCGGGTCGAGCGGCGCGGGCTACGGCTCGGGCAGCAGCGACTACGGCTCGTCCGGTGGCGGTTACTCCGCCGGCGGCAGCTACTCCGCCGGTGGCGGCGGTGGATACGGCGGCGGCGGTGGCTACGGCGACCGCGATCGCGGTACCCGTGAGATGTTCGCGGCAACCTGCTCGAACTGCGGCAACGAGGCCAAGGTCCCGTTCCGCCCGACGAGCGGCAAGCCGGTTTACTGCTCCGATTGTTTCCGGACGATGCGGGGCTAGCACTCTCCTCTCGGCGCGCGGATCCACTGGGGATCCGCGGAAACCAGAGTCCAAGACACGACCCGGGCAGTCAGCCGGCCCGGGTCGTTGTGATTCCCGGGGTACGTAGTCCGACGCCAAGCGCCGCGCGCTCGACCACTCGCGGCCCGAGCCGCTGCCGCTAGCGGATGACTCGATAGCGCAGGTAGACGAACGTCGAGCTGAAGGTGCGCGTCTCGACGAGCTCGAGATTCACCCGTCGCTCGTCTCGCGCAAAGTACGGGATGCCGCCGCCGACCAGCACAGGGTGGACCACGACGCGGTACTCGTCGATCAGGCCCAACGCGGCGGCCTCCGCGGCCAGCGTCGCGCCGCCGATCGCGATTTCGCCGTCCCCAGGCTCGGCTCGCAACCGCGCGATCTCCTCTGCGAGGCCGCCCGAGGCCAGGCGGGCATTGCCCTGCACCGCGGACAGCGTGGTGGAGAACACCACCTTCGGGAGTGGGTTCCACAATGTGGCCCACTCGAGCTCGGCCTCGTCGAGCGACTGTTCCTGGTCGGCGGTTTCCCAGTACAGCATCGTCTCGTACAGCCGACGTCCCATGACGTGGACGCCGACGCCGCGAATCTCGTCGATCCAGTGGCGGAAGACGTCTCTGTCGGGCGTCGTCCAGTCGAAGCTGCCGTCCGGCCCGACGATGTAGCCGTCAAGCGAGACGCCCATCGAATAGGTGACGCTGTGCATGAAATGTCCTCTTGCTCGCCTCGACGGCTTGACCGCCGACATCCATGGCCGGGGCCTCAGACGGCATTGTCACGCCACATGCGCCCAACGTTCTGGCCGCCACGCAAGCGGGGCGGTAGCATTCCAGCATGACGACCTCACTGCTCGCCGATGCTTTCGGCCACCACACCTGGGCGACCCTCCAGGTCATCGATGCCTGCGCGAAGCTCACGCCTGAGCAACTCGTGACTGCCGTCCCGGGAACCTACGGGTCGATCATCGACACCATCCGCCATACCGCGGGCGCCGACTCCGGGTACCTGTTCGCCCTCACCGGAG
>SCTE01000261.1 GCA_004298915.1 Chloroflexota bacterium
CCGACCGTCCGGCAGGCACCCCTCAGCCCGGCCGCGATCAAGGCCTCGGCCGGGGCGACCGAGCACCTCCTGCTCTGTCCCGTGGACGACCTCGCGTCCACCCTGACCGATCTGCACATCCGCGGTCTCCAGATCGTGGGGACGGAGGCGGACGCTCCGCTGACTGCCCGCCAGGCGGACCTTCGCGGGCCGATCGCGATCGTCATCGGGAGCGAGGGCCACGGCCTGGCTCCGGCGGTCCGGCGTCGCTGCGACCTCATGGTGCGGATCCCGATGCGGGGCGCCATCGGGTCGCTCAATGCCGCCGTCGCGGGCTCGGTCCTCCTGTTCGAGGCACTCGGCCAGCGCGACCCTGGGGCACGGCCCGAGGCTCGCGTCGATGCCGGCGCCCCGTCGCAGCCGGCGAGCTACCGAGATCACCCGGCCGCGGTGCCCGCCTCCGGGCCCAGGCGCAGGGTTGCCGGGGGTCCCCGGGTCGAAGGACCGGCCGATCCGGCGCCAACGAGCGACGGCGCATCCGATCCAGCCGCGGACGCCGCCCGTTCCGACGACGCCGCCCCGTCCGACGGCGTCGCCCCGTCCGACGACGGCGCCCTCCTCCCGGGAGGCCCGACCGAGTCGGCTTGACCGTCTCGCGTGCCCGGCCCTATCATTCGCGGGCGCTCGGGCCACCCTTAAGTGCCCATGCGCTGCGCCGACGTAGCTCAATTGGTAGAGCAGCGGTTTTGTAAACCGCCGGTTCCGGGTTCGAGTCCCGTCGTCGGCTCCATCCGTGAAGCCTCCGGGCCCACATAGCTCAGCTGGCAGAGCACTTCCTTGGTAAGGAAGAGGTCATCGGTTCAAGTCCGATTGTGGGCTCCATCCCCGCCGTGGCGAGTCCCGAAATCGATGACGGCGCGATCGTCAGTCGCGCACCGCCGCCAGCACCGAATGGAGTGAGATACCGCCCGTGGCCAAGAAGAAGTTCGAGCGCACCAAGCCGCACGTCAACATCGGGACGATCGGCCATATCGACCACGGCAAGACGAGCCTGACCGCCGCCATCACCAAGTACCTGGCCATGAAGGGCAAGTCCGAGTACCGCGCCTTCGACACGATCGACAACGCGCCCGAGGAGCGCGAGCGGGGCATCACCATCGCCATCGCCCACGTCGAGTACGAGACCGACAAGCGCCACTACGCCCACGTCGACTGCCCCGGCCACGCCGACTACATCAAGAACATGATCACCGGCGCCGCCCAGATGGACGGCGCCATCCTGGTCGTGGCCGCCACCGACGGGCCGATGCCCCAGACGCGCGAGCACATCCTCCTGGCGCGCCAGGTGGAGGTGCCCTACATCGTGGTCTTCCTCAACAAGGTCGACGCGGTCGACGATCCCGAGCTGCTTGACCTGGTCGAGCTCGAGGTGCGCGAGCTGCTCACCAAGTACCAGTTCCCGGGCGATGACATCCCCTTCATCCGGGGCTCCGCGCTCAAGGCCCTCGAGGCACCCAGCGATGCCGCCGATCCCGCCTACGCGCCCATCCAGGCGCTCATGGACGCCGTCGATTCGTACATCCCCACCCCCGAGCGGGCCATCGACAAGCCGTTCCTGATGCCGGTCGAGGACGTGTTCGGCATCAAGGGCCGGGGCACCGTCGCCACCGGCCGCATCGAGCGCGGCATCGTGAAGGTGGGCGACGAGGTCGAGCTGATCGGCATCCACCCCACCCGCAAGGTCGTCGTGACCGGCGTCGAGATGTTCAAGAAGCTGCTCGACGAGGGCCGCGCGGGCGACAACGTGGGCTGCCTCATCCGGGGCATCGAGCGCGAGGACATCGAGCGCGGCCAGGTCCTGGCCAAGTCCGCCAGCGTCAAGCCCCACACCAAGTTCACCGCCCAGGTGTACGTCCTGACCAAGGAGGAGGGCGGCCGCCACACCCCCTTCTACAACGGCTACCGGCCCCAGTTCTACCTGCGCACGACCGACGTCACGGGCGCCATCGGCCTGCCCGACGGGGCCGAGATGATCATGCCCGGCGACAACGTGGCGATGACCG
>SCTE01000262.1 GCA_004298915.1 Chloroflexota bacterium
CTCGATGCTCGGCCTCGTCACCTCACCGCTGGCGATCCTCGCCCTGCCGGCCGCGCTGCTCCTCGGGTTCGCCGCCGGTGCGGTCGGGATGGCCGCGACCTCGTTCATGCGCACCCCCACCGATTTCGACCTGATCAACATCGTCGTCCTGCCGATGTTCCTGTTCTCGGCGACGTTCTATCCCATCGAGACCTACCCGGAGGCGATCCGGGGGATCGTGGCGTGGACGCCGCTGTATCAGGGTGTGGCGCTGATCCGTGGCTTCACCGTCGGGGTCGTCGGACCCGAGATGCTGTTCCACGTCGCCTACCTGGTCGTGATGGGCGGGATCGGGCTGTGGGTCACGTCCCAGCGCCTGGATCGGCTCCTGCTGAAATGAACTCGGCGCCCGATCGACACGCCGCTCGCGACGCTGCGCTCGACGCCCTTCGCGACGAGATCATCTCGTGCCGCCGATGCCCCCGGCTCGTCGAGTGGCGCGAGCAGGTGGCCCGGGACAAGGTGGCTCGCTTTCGGGACGAGACGTACTGGGGCCGGCCGGCGCCCGGCTTCGGCGACCCGGCTGCGCGACTCCTGATCATCGGGCTCGCCCCGGCCGCCCACGGCGCCAACCGGACCGGTCGCGTGTTCACGGGTGATGCGTCGGGCGACTTCCTGTGGGCGGCGCTCCACGCGATCGGGCTCGCCGATCGGGCCTCGAGTCGCCGCGCCGACGATGGCCTGACCCTCACCGGCGTCCGGATCGTCGCCGCCGTCCGCTGCGCCCCGCCGGCCAACAAGCCGACGATCGACGAGCGCGACAACTGCGCGCCGTTCCTGCGTCGCGAGATGGCCCTGCTCGACCAGGTCCGCGTCGTTCTCGCCCTGGGCCAGTTCGGCTGGGACGCCGCCCTTCGCGCGTTCCAGGCGGAGGGCACGCCCATCCCGAACCCGAAGCCCAGGTTCGGTCACGGCGCCGAGGTCCGGATCGGGCCACGAACGCTCGTCGGGTCATACCACCCGAGCCAGCAGAACACGTTCACCGGCCGGCTCACGGTGCCGATGTTCCGGGCCGTGCTGGAGCAGGCGAGGGACCTCGCGACCCGATGACCGCGCCACGCCCCCTGCCCGTCGGTCCAGGATCCGGCGTCTCGATCCGCCCACGGGCCAACCTCCCGTAGACTTCCCGCTGCATGGCTACCACGACTGACTACTACGCGACACTCGGCGTCGACCGGGGCGCGACGGACGCAGAGATCAAGAAGGCGTTCCGGAAGCTCGCCCAGCAGTGGCACCCGGACGTCAACAGCGACCCGACCGCGCACGCGCGGTTCACCGAGATCAACGAGGCCTACCAGGTCCTGTCCGACCCGGAGCGCCGGCAACGCTACGACGTCTTCGGCAGCGCCGGGGTCGAGGGCGATCCGAACATGGCCGGGTTCGGCGGCTTCGCCGACATCTTCGATGCGTTCTTCGGTGGCGCCGCGGCCGGGGGCGGTGGCCGACGAGGGCGTCCGTCGGGCGGCTCCGACCTTCGCTACGACCTTCGGATCACGTTCACCGAGGCGATCCTCGGGACCGAGAAGGAACTCGAGTTCCCGGTCCTCGGGCGCTGCGAGACCTGTGAGGGCTCAGGCGCCCGGCCCGGAACCCAGGCGACGGCCTGTCCCCAGTGCAACGGTCGTGGCGAGATCCGCTCGATCCGCCAGACCATGCTCGGCCAGATGGTCAACGTCACGGCCTGCCCGAAATGCCACGGCGACGGCAAGATCGTCGAGACGCCCTGCGAGACCTGCAAGGGCGACGGTCGGACCGAGCGCAAGAAGACCATTCGGGTGTCGATCCCGGCCGGCATCGACGAGGGCCACCAGATCCGCCTGTCCAACGAGGGCGAGAGCGGCCCGCGCGGCGGCCCGGCGGGCAGCCTCTATGTCGCCGTCCACGTGGCGCCCCATCCGACCCTCAAGCGCGATGGCACGGAGCTTTACTACGAGACGTCCGTCGGTCTCGCCCAGGCCGCCCTCGGGACCCGGATCATCGTGCCGACCGTGGAGGGCGAAGAAGACGTCGAAGTCAAGGCTGGAACCCAGCCTGGCACGGAGATCCGCCTCCGCGGCCGGGGCGTGCCCCATCTCCGACGGACCGGCTCCCGGGGCGACCTGCACGTGATCGTCGATGTCGCCGTTCCGACCCGCCTGTCCAAGGCGGAGCGGGAGGCCCTCCATGCGTATGCCGAGGCGGCAGGGGAGATCGTCGCCGACGGCGGCGGCATCCTCGATCGCGTTCGTGACGCGCTCGGCTGAGGGCCGGGGAACCGGTCCCGCCGGGACGCGACGCGCGCCGAGCCGGCCCGCTCCTTCGGCGGCCGGCGCCTGGCTCGAGCTCGCGGTCGAGGCCGACCTCGAAGCCGTCGAAGCCGTCAGCGAGATCCTCGGCCGCCTCGCCCCCGGCGGTACGAGCGTGGAGCCGGGCTTCGACCTCGTGGACGAGGGGCTCGGCGCAAGGATCGACCCCTCGCGGCCCGCCATCGTCAGGGCGTATCTCGATGCCCGGGATCGGCCCGCGCTTCGACGGGCCGTCCGAACCACCGAGGAGGCGCTGTCCCACCTCCAGGCCTTCGGTCTGCGCCCGATCGGCGAGCTCCGAACACGGTTCGTTGCCGAATCCGACTGGGCGGGCGCCTGGAAGGCGCACTTCCCGGTCATGCGCATCGGCACGCGCCTCGTGATCAAGCCGACGTGGCGTCGTCATCACGTGGCCCCGGATGACGTGGTCATCGCCCTCGATCCCGGGATGGCGTTCGGGACGGGCCTCCATCCGACGACGCGGCTTTGCCTCGCCTCGGTGGAGCGGGCTGCCGAACGCGGCGACATGCTCGGGGCCCGGGTCCTCGATGTCGGCTGTGGTTCCGGGATCCTCGCGATCGCGGCGGCGCGCCTGGGGGCCGCCGACGTCCTCGCGGTCGACATCGACCCGATCGCCATCGAGGCCACGGAATCGAATGCCCGGCGCAATCGACTCTCGGGGTCGATCCGGGCCCGCCTCGGTTCGCTGCCCACGGGCGCGCCGCCCCACGACCTGGTCGTGGCCAATCTCATCGCCTCGGTGCTGATTGCCCTCGCGCCCGACCTGCTCGCAGAGGTCCGGCCGGGCGGCACCGTCCTGGCGTCCGGCATCTTCACCGACCGGGAGGCGGACGTGACGGCGTCGTTCAGCGCCGTCGGACTCGACGTCTTCGAACGAACGGTCGAGGGTGACTGGGTGGCACTCGCGGCCCGCCGGCCCGGCTGACCACGGCTCGGCAAAGGTATCGGGCGATCCGCCCGTACAATCGACCCTGATGCCCTCGACCTGGTTTCCGATCGTGCTCGTCGTGCACATCGTGCTCGCCGTTTCGCTGTTCCTGCCGTCGGTGCTGCTGCCATTCACCCTGCGCACCCGACGTGCTCCGAGTGAGTCGACCGGCCGGTTGATGCGCGCCCTCCTGGCGATGCAGGCACGCGGAACGGCGATCATCGGGCTCGGCCTGGCGATCACGGGTATCGGGCTCGTCTCGACCCTCGGCTTTCGCCTGTTCGAACAGCCCTGGCTCCTGGTGGCGCTGGCGATCTACGCCGCGAACCTCGTGGTCGCGTTCTTTATCCAGCGTCCGAACCTGCGGCCCTTGCTGGGCATCCGGCCATCCGACGACGACCGGATCTGGGTCAGCCGCGCCCGGCGCCAGCGGTACGTGTCGTACGTCATGGCGGGCATGATCGGCACCATCGGGTTCCTGATGAGCACGAAGCCGGTCCTCTGGTGATTCGATGACGATCGAGCCGCAGGACGGCTGCCTCTTCTGCCGGATCGTCGCCGGGGACCTGCCGTCCACGAAGGTTCACGAGGATGACGCGGTCCTGGCCATCCGGGACATCGCCCCGCGAGCGCCGACCCATATCCTCGTCCTGCCAC
>SCTE01000263.1 GCA_004298915.1 Chloroflexota bacterium
GGCGACACGATCACGGTCATCGTGCGCGAGACCAACACCGGCAATGGCCCGCTCACCAACGTCCACATCCTGGCCGGTGGTGACTGCGCGTCGTTCAGCCCGGCCAACGTCGCGACGCTCGCGGCCGGGGCCCACCAGGACTTCACCTGCACTATCAGCACGACCGCCGGCAACGGGACCGACAAGTCCTGGACCGCCGACGGCAAGGGCACCGACTCGCTCGGCGCCGCGGCCCCCGACACGGGCGAGCACCAGGAAGGCGCGGTCACGGTGATCGCTCCCGCCACGACGCTCACCCTGGTCAGTGCGCCGACCAAGGTCCTCCATGGCACCCAGGTCACGATCACCGTTCGTGAGTCGAACGTCGGCGACGACACGCTCACCGGCGTGAACGTCACGGGGACCAACTCGTGCGCCAACTGGGCCGCCGCCTCCCAGAAGAACAACGGCGCCGGCGCCTTCACCGGGAGCCTCGCCCCGGGCCAGTCGGTCAACTTCAGCTGCACGTTCACGGTCGGGACGACCGACGTTTCGTGGACCGCACTCGGCCACGGCACGGATTCGCTCCAGGTTGCTGCACCCGACACCAACGAGGACGAGGCGGGGCGGATCGACGTGATCAACCCGGCAACCACCCTCACCCTGGTGTCCGAGACGCCGGATCCGGTGCTTGCCCACGGCTCGACCACGATCACGGTTCGCGAGACGAACGTCGGCGACAGCACCCTGACCGGTGTCAACGTCACGGGCGCCCCGTGTGCCACGTGGTCACCGGTTGACGCCGGCTTTGGCGGCACCCTCGTCGCCGGTGCGTTCGCCGACTTCTCCTGCACCGTCGCCGACGTCGGCACGAGCAACGTCGTGTGGAACGCGCTCGGTCACGGGACCGATGAGCTCGGGAACCCGGCACCCCTCGACAACGAGGATGAGGCCGGCAGCGTCCACGTCGTCAATACCGGAATCGATGTCGTGAAGACCGCCGGAGCGACCCTGGGCAACCAGGCCGCCGATGGCACGATCTACGAGACCGAGGACGGGACGACCGTCGTCTACAAGTACGTCGTGACGACCCAGGACAGTGACGGAATCGCGTCGGTCCAGGTCAGCGACGACCTGTGCTCCCCGGTGACGGCCGTCGTGACCGCGGGTCACAACGTGGGCGACTCGAACGGCAACGACCGGCTCGAGCCCGGCGAATCGTGGGTCTTCTCGTGCTCGAAGCTCCTCACGATTGCGGCCGACGGCGCCGCGGTCCACAACATCGCCACGGCCAGCGGCCAGCCCATCGTGGGCGGACGCGTCTCCGACACCGATGACGCGGACGTTGCGCTCCTGACGCCCGGCATCACGATCGTCAAGACGGCGGGCGACGCGCCCGACGGCGGGACGTACGTGACCGAGTCATTCCCGGACAACGTCACCTACCACTACAGCATCACCAACTCGGGTGAGCTGGCCCTGTCGAACGTCACCGTCGTCGATGACAACGGGACGCCGGCCAACAGCGCGGATGACTTCGTCGTCTGCACGATCCCGACCCTCGCGGTCGGGGCGAACGTGACCTGCGATGTCACGATGACCGTTGATCACGACACGACCAACGTCGTCGTGGCCACCGGGCACACGGCCCAGAAGCCGTCCGAGGACGTGTCAGGTTCCGACGACGCGATCGTCGATGTCGTTGGCTCGGCGATCCAGATCGTCAAGACGGCGGGTGACGCCGCGGACGGTGCCGAGTACGTGACCGAACCTGGTACGGACAACGTGACCTACCACTACCTCGTCACCAACACCGGCGACGTCACCCTGGTCGACATCCACGTGGTCGACGACGCCGGAACGCCCGGCGACACGAGCGATGACATCGCCGTCTGCACCATCGCCAGCCTCCCGCCGACGTTCTCCGCGCCGTGCTCGGTCACGCTGAGCATCGGCGTCACGACGACCAACATCGCCGTGGCGAGCGGCCACTCGGAGCAGCAGCCGGACAAGGCGGTCGCCGCCAGCGACGACGCCGTCGTCCGGGTGCCCGGCCTGACCATCGACAAGTCATTCACCGGCAACACGGCCGGGACGTCGACCGGCGGCACCCCGCTGGCCCTCGTCGGTGACACCCTCACGTACACGCTGGACTACGTCCTGACGGATGGCCCGGTCACCAATGGCGTGATCACGGACACCCTGCCCGTCGGGCTGGGCTACGTCAGCGGGTCGGCCACCAACAATGCGGAGTTCACGTTCGTCGGCTACGACGCCGGGACCCGAACGCTGTCGTGGACGGCTCCCACCGTTACGACCAACGGGTCGGTGACCTACCGGGTCACGGTCCTGGCCGGATCGTTCGATCTGCCGCAGCCGCTCGTGAACACCGCCACAATCGACAGCGACCAGACCGCCCCCGACAGCGGGACCGCGGAGGTCGGCATCCAGGAAGTGCTCGCTGAGACCGCTCCGCCGACGCTTCCACCCACCGACACCATCGAGGGCGATGCTGGATCGAGCACCCCGGGCTTCGGCCTGATGCTCGCACTGCTCGTCATCACCGGGATCGGCCTGGTCATGGGGCAGTTCGCCTCAGGCCCACGCCGGCTCCGCCGGGAGGAGATCCG
>SCTE01000264.1 GCA_004298915.1 Chloroflexota bacterium
CCTTGAACGAGGCGATGGTGTCCTTGATCGAGACGTAGACACCGGGTCGGCCGGTGAACACCTCGCCGACGAAGAACGGCTGGCTCATGAACCGCTGGAGGCGACGAGCCCGGGCCACCGTGGACTTGTCGTCCTCGGACAGTTCGTCCACGCCGAGGATCGCGATGATCTGCTCGAGGTCCTGGTAGCGCTGGAGGACGCGCTTGGTTTCCTGGGCGACGTCGTAGTGCTCCTGGCCGACGATGAGCGGGTCGAGGACGCGCGAAGTGGACGTCAGCGGATCGACCGCCGGGTAGATGCCGAGCTCGGCGATGCTCCGCTCGAGGCGGATCGTCGAGTCGAGGTGGCCGAACGTCGTCGCCGGTGCCGGGTCGGTGTAGTCGTCGGCCGGCACGAAGACCGCCTGGAGCGACGTGATCGAGCCCTTCTTGGTCGACGTGATCCGTTCCTGGAGGGCGGCCATCTCGGTGGCGAGGTTCGGCTGGTAGCCGACGGCGGACGGCATCCGGCCGAGGAGTGCCGACACCTCGGACCCGGCCTGGGTGAACCGGAAGATGTTGTCGATGAACAGGAGGACGTCACGGCCCTCCTCGTCGCGGAAGTACTCGGCCATCGTCAGGCCGGTCAGGCCGACGCGCAGGCGGGCCCCGGGCGGCTCGTTCATCTGCCCGAACACGAAGGCCGTCTTGGCGATGACGCCCGACTCGGTCATCTCGTGGATGAGGTCGTTGCCTTCGCGGCTCCGCTCGCCGACGCCCGCGAACACCGACACGCCGGCATGCTCCTGGGCGACGTTCCGGATCAGCTCCTGGATGATGACCGTCTTGCCGACGCCGGCGCCGCCGAAGATCCCGATCTTGCCGCCCTTGCGGAACGGGCAGATCAGGTCGATGACCTTGAGCCCCGTCTCGAACACCTCGACCTCGGTCGACTGCTCGTCGAAGGCCGGCGCGGAACGGTGGATCGGCAAGGTGACCTTCGACTTGGCCGGGCCCTTGCCGTCGATCGGCTTGCCCAACACGTCGAAGACCCGGCCGAGGGTCGCCTCGCCGACCGGCACCGAGATCGGGGCGCCGGTGTCATGGACCGCGCCGCCGCGCGGCAGACCGTCGGTCGTGGTCATGGCAACGGCGCGCACCCAGTTGTTGCCAAGGTGCTGCTGGACCTCGCAGACCAGCGGATCCTGACCCTCGCGCTCGAGCTCGACGGCATTGAAGATCGCGGGCAGGTGCCCGGCCGGGAACTCGATGTCGACGACCGGTCCGGTGATCTGGATCACGCGGCCGTCGTGATTGTCGGCCTTGGCGGCGCGGGCGGTCTTGGTCGCAGTGGCCATGGTGTCTGGGTGCCTCCTGATGCGGCGGTCAGCGCGCCTGAGCGCCGGTCGCGATTTCGATCATTTCGCGGGTGATGTTGGACTGGCGGACCTTGTTGTAGGCGAGGGTGTATTCGTCGATGAGGTCGTCTGCGTTCTCGGTCGCGTTCTTCATCGCGACCATCCTCGACGATTCCTCCGATGCCTTGGCCTCGAGCACGGCCTGGAACAGGCGCGTTGCGACGTAGCGGGGCAGGAGCTGCTCGAGGACGGTTGACGGATTCGGCTCGAAGATGAACTGGTTGCCGGGGATCCCCTCGGCGGTGTCGTCAGCCGGCTTGACCGGCAGGAGCGGCTCGATCGTCGGCCGCTGGACGAGCGTCGAAACGAAGCGCGGGTAGGCGATATCGATCTGGCCGAACTCGCCGCTGACGAAGCCGTCGGTCACGAGCCGTGCGAGGGGGATGACGTCGGCGAACTTGGGCCGGTCGCCGAAGCCCGCGAAGTGGGCCTCCAGCGGGACACGCGATCGACGCATGGCGTCGCGGCCCTTCCGGCCGATGCTCACGACGGTCAGGTCACCCTGGTGGTCCATGATCGAACGCGCCGCGAACCGGATCGTGTTGGTGTTGAGCGGCCCGGCCAGACCCCGGTCCGACGTGATCAGGACCAGCAGGCGTTTGCCGCCCTCGCGCGGTGCGAGCAACGGATGCTCGTCGGTTCCGAGGACCGCGGCGAGGTCCGCCAGGACCTCATCGAGCTTCTGGGAGTACGGCCTCGAGGCGAGCGTCGAGTCCTGGGCGCGCTTCAGCTTCGAGGCAGCCACGAACTGCATCGCCCGGGTGATCTGCTTGATCCTCCCGACGTCGCGGATGCGGCGGCGCAGGTCGCGTTGGCTGGCCACGAATCAGGCCTTGGTCTCGGGCTTCGCGGCGGCCTTCGGCTTCGCGGCGGCCTTCGGCTTGGCGGGTTCCGCGACGGCTTCGGGTTCGGGTTCGGCTTCCGTCTCCGCGGCGGTTTCGGCCGGCGCTTCCGCAACGGCCTCCGGCTCCGGTGCGCCTTCCTCGGGCGCCGCCTCGTCGGCCGCGGCCTCGTCGGCCTTGGCCGCGTCGTCGCCCTTCTTGCCCTTGCCGGCCTTCGCCGCGGTCTCGCGCGGATCCATCCCGAAGCCCTCGACACGGAAGGCCTCGATCGCCTCATCGAGCGCGGTCACCAGTTCGTCGGTCAAGGTCTTGCCCTTGCCGAGGTCCTTGAGGATCGCGGGGCGCTCCGTCTCGAGGAAGCGGTAGAACTGGGACTCGAACTCCCGGACCCTTGGCGTCGGCACGTCATCGAGGCGCCCGGTGGTGGCCGCGTACAGGATCGCGACCTGGTTCTCGACCGGCATCGGCTGGTACTGGGGCTGCTTGATGACCTCGGACAGCTTCTCGCCGCGGGTCAGCTGGTCGCGGGTGGCCTTGTCGAGGTCGGACGCGAACTGGGCGAACGCGGCCAGCGATCGGAACTGGGCGAGATCCAGCTTCAACGGGGCTGCGACCTTCTTCATCGCCTTGGTCTGGGCGGCC
>SCTE01000265.1 GCA_004298915.1 Chloroflexota bacterium
CTCGAGGCAGGGGAGCGGATCGTGGCCGGGGCGCTGCGCGAGGTCGCCGAGGAGACCGGGCTGCGCCCTGCCGACTTCGAAGCGCTCATGGAAACGGACCTCGTCAACTGGTTCCACGCCGACGACCTCGACACACTGCTGTGCGAGGTCGTCTTCGCGGCCCGGGTCCGGCCCGAGGCTGCCGTGGCCATCTCGGCCGAGCACGATGCGTTTCGCTGGGTGACGCCGGATGAGGCTCGCGATCTCGTGACCTGGCCCGCCTACCGGGAGGTCATCGATCGGGTCGTGTGGCTGGTGGACAACCCGTCGCGAGCCGTGTCGTTCCGCCTGCCCGACCCGAGCTGATCGTTCGGCGGCCGGCTCGCTGGTAGACTCGCATCCAGCCAGCCAGCGCGTCACGAGGTGCCCCGAATGATCGATCAGCGCGGCGCGTCGACAGCGCGGCCGCTTCCTGCCTTCCGCTCGAAGCTGGATGCGATCCGCTCCACCTACGGGTTCGAGGACGTCTCGCTGGCACCCGGGACCAGCACGATCGAGCCTGACGACGTCGACCTCGGGCAATCGTTCTGTGGCATCGATCTCGCGATCCCCGTCCTCGCTTCGGCGATGGACGCCGTCGTCGATCCCGCCTTCACCGGCGCGCTCGCCCGGCTCGGCGGCCTCGCGATCCTCAACCTCGAGGGCGTCCAGACGCGCTATGACGACCCTTCGGAGATTCTCGGGCGCATCGCCGCCGCGCCAGACGACGAGGTCCAGCACGTCCTGACCGAGGCCTACGCCGCGCCGATCCGGGACGAACTGGTGGCACGTCGCCTCGATGAGATCCACGCCGCCGGTTCCCGCGCGGCCGTCTCCGCCACGCCCGGCGCGGCCCGCAAGTGGGGGCCGTTCTGCGCCGAGCACGGCGCGGACCTCTTCCTCGTCCAGTCGCAGGTCTCCTCGGCGCGCCACCTCGCGTCGGGCTACGACCCCCTGTCGCTCGAGGAATTCACACGCTTCATGCCCATTCCCGTGGCGGTCGGCAACACGACCAATGCCGAGGCCGCCTTCCTCCTGATGGAACAGGGCGCCGCGGCCGTATTCGTGGGCGTTGGACCCGGTGCCGCCTGCACGACCCGCGAGGTCCTGGGGATCGGGATCCCGCAGGTCACCGCGATCGCAGACGTCGCCGGCGCCCGGGACGCGTACCTCGAGCGGTCCGGACGGTACGTCCCGATCGTCGCCGACGGCGGCATGCGACGCGGCGGTGAGCTGGCCAAGGCGATCGCCGCGGGAGCCGACGCGGTGATGCTCGGATCGCCGCTCGCGCGCGCGGCGGAGGCACCCGGTCGAGGCGTGAACTGGGGCATGGCGGCTCCGTCCGCCGTGCTGCCGCGCGGCACGAGGATCAAGGTCGGAACCGTCGGTACGCTCGACAAGATCCTGTTTGGACCGGCCGGGGTCAGCGACGGCTCCCAGAACCTCATGGGCGCCCTGCGCCAATCGATGGCCGCGCTCGGTGCCGGCACGATCCGCGAGATGCAGCAGGTCGAAATCGTGTACGCCCCGTCGGTCGTGACCGAGGGCAAGTCCTGGCAGCGAGGCCGCTGAGCACGGACGAGATCGGCGACCAGCTCATCGAGTGGGGCAAGGTCGTCCGGATCGAGACGCGCGGGCGAACAAGCGGGCGCGCCGTCGCGGTCGCCGTGGGATTTCTCGACGAACCCGACGGTTCGCTGCTCGTCGCGTCTGGCGAACCCGACGCGGACTGGGCCCGCAACCTCGAGGCGGACGTGCGGTGCCGGCTGACCATCGGGGATCGTTCATGGGATGCGGTCGCTGAACCGTTGGATCGAGCCGAGGCGGCCCGCGCGGTGGCCGGCATGATCCTCA
>SCTE01000266.1 GCA_004298915.1 Chloroflexota bacterium
GGTTCACTCCAGACGAAACGGATGGTGCTCGGGATCTACCGGTAGATGGTAGCGGTCGGTCGGTCCGAGCGGGTGGCCACAACCCCTCCAGGTCGACCGTTCCGGACCACCGATTCCGGCGGGTTCCGGGACACCCTGTTCCGCCACCGGACCGCCCGGACTGGATGTGTATCTTCCTTCATTCGAGAGATACCGTCACCGTCATCATCATGGTGTGGACGGTGGGGAAGATCGCGCTCAGCCGTGCTCAGATGGGCGGTGCACGGCCTCTGTCGATGCGTTGACCGAAGGCGGCCGGCGGTGCGCCGCCCCGGGACGGGCGGAACCTGAGCGTGGATAGACACAGAGACCCGCGACGGGTTGTCCCGCGCGACCCACCGTCCGGCGTCGACTTGTCGCCACGGCGGGGCCGGGTGACGCAACGCCCCGTCGGGGTTTTCCACGAATGATCCCGTGCTCATCCACGGCCAGGGGCTCGGGGTTCCGGTGCCGGGAGTGTTGGGAGAACCCGACGATCGGGAGCCCGGGCCGGAGGCCGGCGACCGAGGACCGGGCCGTCAGTCGGCGTAGATGAGCTCCCGAACGGCGGAGATCTCGCGGCGAAGTTCGTCGTTCGCGCTCGTCTCGCGGGTGATCTTGTCGCACGCATGGAGGACGGTGGAGTGGTCCCGGCCTCCGAGCTCGGCCCCGATGCGCAGGAGCGAGACGTCGGTCTCGGCCCGCATCAGGAACATCGCGATCTGGCGGGGCATGACGATCGCCTTGTCCCGCTTCTGGCCCTTCAGGGCATCGAGGCCAACGCCGTAGTAGTCGGACACGGCCTTGACGATGCGCTCGGGCGTGATCTGGCGCTTCTTGGGGTTGTAGAGCACGTTCGAGAGGACCGCCTGCGCGAGCTCGATCGAGATCGGCATGGCGCCCATCGATGCGTAGGCCACGATCCGGTTCAGGGCACCCTCGAGCTCCCGGATGTTGCTGACGACCTTGCGGGCGATGAACTCGATGACGTCGGACGTGATCGGGACGGCGCCTTCCTCGGCCTTCGCACGGAGGATCGCGATCCGGGTCTCGAGGTCCGGGGCGGTGAGGTCGGCGATCAGGCCCCACTCGAACCGGCTTCGGAGGCGCTCCTCGAGCGTGAGGATCCCCTTCGGCGGGCGGTCGGAGCTCAGGACGATCTGCTTGCCGTCCTCGTGGATCGCGTTGAACGTGTGGAAGAACTCTTCCTGGGTCCGCTCCTTGTCCGCGATGAACTGGATGTCGTCGATGAGCAGGAGGTCGATCCGGCGATAGCGGGCCCGGAACTCATCGATCTTGCCCTGCTGGATCGAGGTGATGAACTCGTTGGTGAACTTCTCCGAGGTCGCGTAGACGACGCGCTTCCGCGGGAACTTGGCCATCACCTGGTTGCCGATGGCGTGCATCAGGTGGGTCTTCCCGAGGCCGACCCCGCCGTACAGGAAGAGCGGGTTGTAGGCATGCCCCGGGCGCTCCGCGACCGACAGGCTCGCGGCGTGGGCCAGGCGGTTGGCCGACCCGACGATGAAGTTGGCAAAGGTGTAGCGAGCGTTCAGGTTGGTCGAGCCGCCCTCGCCGCCGACGCGGGTGGCTTCGACCCGAACATGCTGCGAGCTGGGGGTGGCGACCGGCCGTTCGGCCGGGAGCTCCGTTGCCGCGGCCTCGTGTTCCGCGGCAGCCTCGGGGTCGGTGCCGACGACGAATTCCACCTGGACGCTGTAGCCGACGATCCGGGCCAGCGTCTGGGAGATCAGCGAGCGATACCGGCTCTCCAGCCAGTCCTTCGCGAAGCCGTTCGGGACCGCGATCCGGAAGCGATTGTCGTCCACGTCGACGAGCGTGGTCTCACGGAGCCACGTTTCGAAGTTCGCGGGCGAGAGCGACACCTGAAGCTCTCCGAGGGCGGCGCGCCAGACCTGCTTCGCATCCATTCGTCGATGAGGGCTCGCTCAAGGGCTTTCTTCGATGGACAGGCGATCGGCCAACTCGCTTCGGGGGCGATGCCGCGGCGCCTCGGGGTGCGTTCCTGAACCTGCTGGCGCCGGCCGCCGGGCCGACTCCGAACCTGTCCACCGGGGCCGCGGGGAAGGCGGTCGGGGTGGCGAGGGTTTCGAAAGATAGCACCGCACCCGCGGGCCTGCAACGCGATTCCGACATACTCCCTGGGAGTATCGCATCACGGCCGATCGCGGGGTGCCGTCCGGCCCCTCCGATGCCCGTCTCCCGGGCGCGTTCCGTGGCGTTCGCCCGACGTTTGACACTGCTTCCGGGCCCGGCCTATCATCCCCCGGACGAAGAACGCGCCATGCGCCATGAGGTGCTGGGCGCGTTCGTGTGCCTCCAGGGGTCACCAGATTGACCAAGCCCCGAGGCCTGATGGAGAGGATCCCGCGCCGTTCCGATGAAGCAGACCTTTCAGCCCAAGAAGCGCCACCGCGCCAAGGAACACGGCTTCCGCGCCCGGATGAAGTCCTCGGGCGGCCGCCGTGTCCTGGCCGCACGCCGGGCTCGGGGTCGAAAGCGCCTGTCGGCCTGACGAGTCGGCGGGTCGGTGTCCGACCACGCCTCGTGATGCTCTCCCGCCCGCAGGATTTCACGGCTCTCCAGGAGCGAGGGACCACGCGGTCCCACCCACTCCTCACGGCCCGGATCCTGCGGACCGACCTGGAAACGACACGGTTCGGCATGGCGACCAGTCGGGCAATCGGCTCGGCGGTCATTCGAAATCGCGTCAGGCGACGCATGCGCGAGGCACTTCGCTCGATGGGCCCGACGATCCAGCCAGGCTGGGACGTCCTCCTCATCGCACGGCGCGGCCTCGTCG
>SCTE01000267.1 GCA_004298915.1 Chloroflexota bacterium
CGTTGATCACGATGAGCTTCGTTCGTGGCGTGACCTGGCCACGGAGCGCCTCGACATCGATCGCCCAGCCCGCGTCCTCGCGAAGCTCGTGGAGCGTCACGTCCGCGCCGCACGCCCGCGCGACCTCGTACAGGCTCTGGTAGCCGGGCCACGTGACGATCGCGTGGTCGCCCGGCTCGAGCAGGACGTTGACGAGGGCGAAGATCCCCTCCTCGGCCCCGCTCAGGACCTGGATGTCGTCGGGCGTCGCGGTCTCGTAGAGCGAGGCGATCTCCCGGCGCAGGAGCGGATGGCCCGGCGCTTCGGTATAGCCGAGGTGAAGGTCCCGCCAGAGCGCGGCCGTCTCATCGTCGGCGTGCTCGAGCAGCTCGGACATCGACCAGCCCTGGACGTCACTGGCGCACAGGAGATGCTTGACCGCGAACTCCCAGCGGGCGAAGTAGCGTTCCAGTTCAAATTCGGCGATGCGCATGCATGCATCATGCCCGGCCAAGCCCGGGCCCGTATCCTGCGGAGCGTGTCGGAACCTTCGCCCGCGCCCACGCCCATCGTGATCGTCGGCTCGCCCACCGCGCTCGGTGGCCACTTCGGCGGCATGGAGCGGACCCCGGCCGACCTTCGGGCACTCGACGTCGTCGGCCGGATCCGGCGCCGGCCAGGCCTCGTCTCGACCCGGATCCGCGACGCCGGCGACGCCCCGAACGACCCGGGCTGGGCCCCCGATCCCGACCCGCGCGCCAAGAACCGGGCCCTGATCTGCGCGTACCTTCCGCGCCTTGCGGTGACGGTCCAGGCGGCGCTCGCTCCTGCGCCGGCCGACGAACCGGGGGGCCCCGCTGCCCGCCTCCTCATCCTCGGCGGTGACTGCACCTCGCACGCCGGCGCGCTGGCGGGACTCCGTGCCGCGCGGCCCGGACAGCGCTTTGGCGTTGCCTGGTTCGATGCCCACGGGGACTTCAACACGCCCGACACCACGCCGTCCGGCAACGTCTGGGGCATGCCGTTCGCGATGATGGTCGGACGAGGCGAAGCGGACTTGCTCAAGGCCGCGGCAGCCCCGACCGTGGACGAGGCCGATGCCGCGCTGCTCGGCGGCCAGGTCCTCGACGAACAGGAATCCCGGATGCTCGCCGCGAGCCGGGTGGCCCATTTCGGCGCCGGCATGCTCGGCACGGAGGCCGGGATGGCGGCCCTTGGCGCGTGGGCACGAGCGGTTGCGCGCCGCGTGGACGCCTTCTACGTCGCCTTCGACATGGACGCGCTCGACGGTGCCGACGGCTGGGCCGTGACCATGCCGGAACCCGGCGGGCTGTCGCTCCAGACGGCGGTCGAGGCTGTCCGGACGATCGCCGGCGCCTCGCCCATCGCAGGGTTCGGGGCGACCGCCGTGCTCATCGGGCGGGGCGGCGATCCGGAGCGAACCGCGGATGCCGTGGCGACACTCGCCGAGGCCGCGCTCGGCTGATCGGGGCGGGCTCAGCCGCCGGCGTTCACGTGGACCATCGCGGCGCACAGGAGCGTGAAGTCGGCCGCGCTGATGCCGAGACCGGTGACCCGCCAGGACGGGTTCGCCCCGCGGTCCACGTCGAGCACCAGGCCGTTCGAGAGCTGCCCGAGCTCGCCCGCCATGTCCCCGAGCGTCGCCGGTCCGATGACCGCGTCACGCGGCGCGCAGACCTCGATGTCCGTGCCGAGCCCGTCGCAGACGTTGCCCTCGGCGATCGCGAGATGGGCATCACCCGGCCCGCGGTACGTGACGTTCAGGTGGCCGCCATTGGCAACCCGGAAGCTGCCGGCCTCGAGGAACCAGCCGGCCGGCAGGACGGCGCAGTAGACGGGCCACGCCATCGCCGTCGCGGCCTGGTCGAAGAACGCGCGGTTCTCGGCGCTCCCGCTGCACCCGTTCGTGGCATCGGAAGGGCTCGGCGAGGGACCCTCGTCGGTCGCGGTGGCGGTTGGGCCGGAATCGGGCGTGGGGGTCGGGACATCCGGACTGGAGGGCGCCGGCGTCACGGCCACCGACGCCGGCGGCACGCTGCCGCTGCCCTCGGGTCCACCGGTCGGGTTGGTGTTCGCGCTGCATCCGACGATCGCGAACGCCGCGACGAACGCGGCGATCGGGAGGCTGCGTCGGGCGGCGCGGCGTACCGTGCGCACTCGATTCACCCGGGGAGCGTAGCACGCCGGGACCGCCGATCGGCCCGACGGGGCCGGTTGGAGGCGCCGCGGACGAGCGCCGGGCCAAGGCCCGGGATCGAGCACCCCGGGTCGGCCGCGGGATCGGGCGGGCCGCTCCGCGTCAGCTCCCGAGACGGACGAACGATGGGTCCACGCCGAAGACCTCGCGGATTCGATCGGGAGCCAGGACGTCGCCCGGCGCCCCATCGGCCACCACCCGCCCGCGGTCGAGCAGGATGAGCCGCGGGAAGAAGTGCGCGGCGAGGCCGAGATCGTGGAGGACGGCGAGGATCGTCGTGCCGTCCCGGGCGTTGAGGTCGCCGACCAGCTCCATCACCTCGACCTGGTGACGGAGGTCGAGATGGACCGTCGGCTCGTCGAGCACGAGGACCGGCGCCGCCTGCGCGACGGCCATCGCAAGGAGGACGAGCTGCCGCTCCCCCATCGACAGTTCGCGGGCGTCGCGACCGAGGAGGTGGCCGACGCCGACCCGCTCGATGGCCGCCGCGACGGCTGCGCGATCGCCCGGTCGCATCCCGCGGACGGGATGCTCGTGCGGAAGCCGGCCGAGGGCCACGACCTCCTCGACCGTCGTCGCGAAGGGCAGCAACGGCAGCTGGGGTACGACCGCGAGCCGACGAGCCACCGCCATCCGATCGAGCCGGTCCACCCGGTCGCCATCGAGCTCGACGGTTCCGGTGACGGGCCGCAGCAATCCCGCCACGACCCTGAGCAGGGTGGACTTGCCGGCGCCGTTCGGCCCGATGATCGCAACGCGTTCCCCGGCATCGATGTCGAGGCTGACATCTCGCAGTGCGGCGCGATCGCGGTACATCGCGGAGACCCCGTCGAGCCGGATCACAGCTCGTACCCCGCGTGGGCGCGGCGGAGCAGCACCAGGAAGAACGGCGCGCCAACGACGGCCGTCACGACGCCCACGGGAATCTCGCCGAGGAGGCGCGCCATGAGGTCCGCGCCGACCATCAGGCTCGCCCCGAGGAGGGCCGCGAGCGGCAGCACCAGGCGCGCGTTCGGGCCGACCAGCAACCGGACCACGTGCGGCGCCACCAGCCCGACGAACCCGATGAGCCCGGAGATGGCCACCGACGCCGCGGTGGCCAGCGAGGCGACCGCGAGGAGCACGGCCCGTTCTCGCCGAACGTCGATGCCCAGGTGGGCGGCGGCCTCCTCGCCGAGGAGCATGCCGTTGAGGCTCCGCGCCCGGAGCAGGATCACGAGGCTGGCGATGAGGATCAGCGGCGCGGCCACGGCCAGGCGCCCCCACGTGGCGGATTCGAACCCGCCGAGCAGGTAGGCGAAGATCTGGCGCAAGCCGGCACCGGACAGGTACATCGCCATCGCGAGCCCCGCCGCCAGCAGTGAACTGACGGCGTACCCGGTCAACAGGAGGCTCGTCATCGGCGCGGTCGCCCCGACCCTGGACAGGCGGTAGACGACCCCCACGGCCCCGAGCGCCCCGATGAACGCCAGGGCATGGAGCAGGCCGAACTGCAGGAAGAGCGTCCGGACGGGGATGAGCACCGCGACCGCAGCCCCGAGGGCCGCCCCCGAAGCCGTCCCGAGGACATACGGATCCGCGAGCGGGTTCCGGAGCAGTCCCTGGAACGCTGCGCCGGCGACGGCGAGGCCGCCCCCGACGACCATCGCGGTCAGGACCCGGGGCAGCCGGAGGTCCATGACGATGGTTTCGGCGGCCACGGTCCAGGTCGGCGTGACATTGAGCCCGAGCACGCGATGGGCAAGGATCCCGAGCGTATCGGCCGGCGAGATCGGGACCGACCCGGCGGCGATGCCGGCCACCAGGGCGATTGCGAGCAGGACGGTCCCGCTCACCGCCACGAGGATGGGGCGGCGAGCGAGGGCGGCGCGGATCCCGGAGCGCGGCCGGCCCCCCAGGAGCCCGACCCGCGTGGCTGAGCTCAGGCGTGGACCTCCGGGTGCAGGGCGTTGATCAGGGCTCGAAGCCCGTCCACCAGGCGCGGGCCCGGCCGGGTGATGAGCGTGTCGTTGACCGGATAGATGGCTCCGTCCACGACCGCCTTGATGCCCGACCAGTTCGGCCGAGCGGTGACATCGGCCGGGGTGGTGTAGCCGCCGTCGCCGAGGAGGATCACCGCGGGGTTGGCCGTGATGAGCTTCTCGAGCGAGATCTGGTAGCTGGCATCGGTCGTGATCGGATCCGCCCCCGCCATCCGGAGCAGCTCCTCGTACAGCGAGCCGGCGGGCACCGTGTAGATGTCCGAGGTCGCGTCGATCTCGTAGAACGTGAGCGGCTTCGGCAGGCCCTCGGTGAGGGCCGCGAGCCGGTCGAACTCGACCTGCATCGCGCTGCTGACGACGCTCGCCTCGTCGGACTGCCCGGTCACGGTCCCGATCAGGTCGATGCCGGCCAGGGCATCGGCGATCGACTCGGCATAGAGCACGACGACGGGAACGCCGAGGTTCCGGAGCTGGGCGACCGCCGCGGGCGGTGTGAACCCGAGTCCCCCGGCAATGACGAGGTCGGCCTGGAGGCTGACGATCTTCTCGATGTCGACGCCCTGGAACGTCGCCACGACCGGGAGTGCATCGGCCTCCGGCGGGTACGGCGTGATGTCCTCGACCTTGGCCACGACGCGCGGCCCGGCGCCGATCGCGAACAGGGTCTCCGTGGCGGCCGGGGTGAGGGACACGATCTTGAGCGGCTCGCTGGCGAGGGTGACGCTCGTGCCCTCGTCGTCCACGACGGTGACCGGGAAGGCCGGCGCCGCGGTCGGCGTCGGGGCCGGCGTGGCGGTGGCCGTCGGGACCGGGGCGCTGGTCGCGGCCGGCGTCGCGGGCGCACCGGAGCAGGCGGCGAGCACGAGCGCGAGGGCGATGGGCGCGAGCCGGGCGGCGCCGGCGGCATGCATGGCGAAGGCGCGACGGGGTGTCTGGCCACGTCCCGGACGTGGCATGCGGAATGACGCGAAGGGATCCATCTGGGAGTCTCCGACCGAGGGTTGGGGCGGTGGCCGAGGCGTCCGCCGGGGTCGATGGGACGCGGGACGGTCAGTCGGTCGGAGTCATCGTGGAGCCTGCCTTTCTCTCGAAGGTCGTGCATCCACCGGGTGTCGGCGACCGGACTTACGTCGCCGAGGCGACGATCACCGTAGCGGGACTGTGCCGGAATTGCACCGGCTTCGCGACTACACGGGGGATCGCCCAAAGGGAGCGATCACCGGAAGAGTAGCACCACCCCGCGCGGGTGATCCGCAGATAAGCGCCGAGCCCGAGACTGGCGACCTCCGCCCTCCTCCCGCCCCCCGCCGGAGGAGGTATCGCAATGAGATCGAGGCTACGCCGGGTCGTGATTCTCGGGCCGCCGCTGGTCATGATCCTCGCCGCCGGTTCGGGGCTGCGAAGCACGCCGCCCGCCCGCGCCGGGACGATGGTCGAAAGCACTGCCGCGGGCGCTCCCCTGGCGCCATGCGTCGCGGCCGGGCCGCATCAGTCGCGCGGGCGATCGCCGGACGACCGGGCGTGGTGGGACCAGCGCCCCGACATCGATGCCGACGGTTCGCTGACCGGGTGGACCCTCACCGTGGGACTGCCGGGCGAGCGGCTACTCAGCATGCCCCTGCCCGTGGCGAGCGTCGTCTCCGGACCCGACGACGGTCGGATCGTCGCGAGCGTCGACGACGGAGCGAACTCCGCGATCCAGGTCATCGACACCGCAGCCCGCTGTTCGCGAACCTACCCGATCGCCGACGTGATCGTCCGCCGGGCGATCTCGGTACCGGGCGACGACGCTGTCGTGGCCCATCTCCTGGACCGCGCGGCGCGCGACGATCTCGGCATCTGGCGCGTGCCACTGGACGGGTCCCCGCGCACCCGCCTGCTCGGCCCGCCGGAACCGGCCCTGCTCGAAGGTGCGGGCATCGACCGGGTGTGGGCCACGGACCTGCGCCTCTCGGCCGACGGGAGCCGGCTCGCGGTCCAGTCCTGCGATCCGGATGCGTGCGTCACCCGCGTCCTCGGGCTGGTGACCGGCGCCATCGCGACGATCGGCGAGGCGCATGGGAGCCTCGTCGGTGTCACCGGTACGACCCTGGTCACGCGGGCGGCGTGTGCGGGCGTCCCGTGCGACATCGTCGGGTGGGATCTCGGATCCGGAAGGGCGGGCCTCGTGGAGGCCGCGGCGGTCGGAGCTGCCATCTCGCCGGACGGGCGGGTCGTCGTGATCCGCCGGCTCGCGGACGGATCGACGGCTGCCTCGGTCGTCGACCCCGGGGCCAACCGCAGCTCAGGGCTCGGCAGCGTCGATGACGGTTCGTTCCCGCTCGATGGCTCCGGCACGACGGGCATCGAAACGCGGCCCGATGCCGTCGGCCTGTCGCACGCCGGTGGACCCCCGTCGGCCTTGCCCATCACCGTCCCGCTCGCCACGAACAGGGGGGCTCGACCATGACCCGGCACCGGCGACGACATCTCCTCCAGGCCGCCGCAGCAAGTGTCGCGCTGACGATCGTGTTCGCCGGCGTCACGAATGCCCACGGTCCGGATCCGCTCCTCGGTGGAGCGCTCTGGGCCCAGGACCAGGCGGTCACCTACCAGTGGCGCGCGGGCCAGGCCCCACCCGCGTGGATGGCAACCGCCATCGACAACGCGGCCGCTGACGTCAACCGCTCGCGCGGGTCGCGCGCCGCGACGTTCTCGAGGGTCACGTCGGGCGCCGCGAGCACCATCGCCTACGGGGAACCGACAGGCTGTTCGTCGGCAGGGCTTGCCTGCGCCGACCGGTCGGGCGCGCCGGCGAGCTTCAAGATGTGGTTCCGTGCCCAGAACTTCGTGTTCGACTGGGGCACCCTGCGCTGGTGCGAGGGACTTACGACCATCGCGAATGG
>SCTE01000268.1 GCA_004298915.1 Chloroflexota bacterium
CCGGCGGCCTGCATTTCGATCGTGGACGTGGCGGTCTCGAAGGCGGGCATCCCGTCGATCGGATACTTCGCCCAGATCCCCCACTACGTCTCGGGCGACTACCCCGGGGCGTCGGTCGAGCTGCTCCGGATCCTCGGCGTGCACCTCGATATCGAGCCGCCGCTCGGTCTGCTCCCCGAGGAGGCCGTCGCGCTGCGCAAGCGCCTCGACACGGCGACCGCCCTCGACGAGAACACCCGCAACTACGTCGAGCGCCTCGAGGGCATGGCCGACGAATCGCGACTGCCTGCGGGTGACGACCTGATCGCCGACATCGAGCGATTCCTGCGCGATCAGGGCGCTGATCTGGGCGGAGGCGGCCGCCCGAACTAGCCTGCGTCGAGGGTCGGGGGCGACAGCTTCGCCGATCCCGGCTATGCTGCGGGCTCGAGTTCGATGGGCGCTCCGGTCAGCGCCCCGGTCACATACCGCTGATTTCGACCACTTCCTGCCCTGACCGGGCCCCGCCACAGAGCGGGAGGGCCCCGTCATGGAGCACTTCACCGTGTCATTCGATCAACTCGGGCTGTCGCCCGAGCTCCTCCGCGCTGTCGCGGACCAGGGCTACACCGAGCCCACCCCCGTCCAGGCCCAGGCCATTCCCCTCGTCCTCGCCGGTCGCGACGTCCTCGCCGGTGCCCAGACCGGGACCGGCAAGACCGCGGCCTTCGTGCTGCCGATCCTCCAGCGCCTGAACAGCACGCCCCAGCAGGTCAGCGACCTGCCGGCGGCGGCACCGCGCAACGGCGGGCACCCAGCCCCCGGGCGCCGAGCACCGCGTCGCCCCGTTCGCGTGCTCGTCCTCGTCCCGACCCGCGAGCTGGCCCTCCAGGTCGAGGAGAGCGTCCGCACCTACGGCGCGCAGCGACCCATCCGTTCCGTGCCGATCTACGGCGGCGTCGGCTACGACGCCCAGTTCCGTGCCCTGCGCGCCGGGGCCGAGATGGTCGTCGCCACGCCGGGCCGCCTCCTCGATCACATCGGCCAGGGGACCGTGGACCTGAGCGCGGTCGAGATCCTCGTCCTCGACGAGGCCGATCGGATGCTCGATATGGGCTTCATTCGCGACATCCGCAAGGTCCTTGCGATCCTGCCGCCGAAGCGGCAGAACCTGCTCTTCTCGGCGACCTTCTCGGACGAGATCCGCGGCCTTGCCAACGACTTCCTCAATGATCCGGCCGCCGTCCAGGTCACGCCCCGCAACACGGCCACGCAGCTCGTTCGCCAGGTCGTGATCCACGTCGATCGGGAGCGCAAGCGCGACCTCCTGCGCGAGCTCGCCGCATCGGGGCGAGTGGACCAGGCCCTCGTCTTCACGCGGACCAAGCACGGCGCCAATCGGCTCGCCGAGCAGCTGAACAAGGACGGCATCACCGCCGCCGCCATCCACGGCAATCGGAGCCAGAACCAGCGCGTTCGGGCCCTGTCCGACTTCAAGGCCGGACGGATCGCGATGCTCGTGGCGACCGAGGTCGCCGCGCGCGGCATCGACATCGAGGAGCTGCCCCACGTCGTCAACTACGAGCTCCCGATGGTCCCCGAGGATTACCTCCATCGCATCGGGCGAACCGGCCGGGCCGGCTCGATGGGCGACGCGATCTCCCTCGTCTGCGTGGACGAAGGCCGGTTGCTGAAGGACATCGAGCGCCTCCTCGGCGCCCCGATCGCGGCCGAGGTCATCCCCGGCTACGAACCCGATCGATCCATCCGACCCGAGCCCATTCGACTTCGGACGATGGGTGGCCCGGGACCGCGGCCGTCCATGCCCCGACGGGCCCCGGCCGGCGGGGGCGGTGCGTGGTCACACGGCCAGCCTCGACACGGCAGCGGCCCCGCTCCGGCCCGCTCGGGCTTCGGGGCGCGACCGCAGCCCGGGATCGCGCGGCCACAGCCGGGCGCCGGACGCCCGCAACCGGCGCCATCGCGAGCCGGCGGCGGGCACGGCAACCCCGGGTCCTCGCAGGGTCGCCCGGCGTACGGTGCCGGTCGGCCTGGACAGGGTGGCCCGCGCCCGTCGATCGGCAACCATGTCGTCATGCCCGGCGAACGCCTCGCGCGTCACGCGGACGGAGGGCCCTCGAGCCCGCGCCCGTGGGGCTCGCGTCCCTCCGGCGAGGGGCGCCCGGCCGCCCCGTCGCGCAGCCGGCACCGATGAGCCCCACCGCGGTGCCGCTCTGCCCGGCCTGCCATAGCCC
The DNA here is from genome assembly GCA_004298915.1 of Chloroflexota bacterium. Classification (GTDB taxonomy): domain Bacteria; phylum Chloroflexota; class Limnocylindria; order Limnocylindrales; family CSP1-4; genus UBA5189. Next base: position 2,235 of record SCTE01000268.1, read on the forward strand.
GTCGGGGTCGTGGCAGATCGACAGCCCCGTACGGGCACACGATCGGGTCGTGATCGAGCCCGCCGGGCTGCGGCTCCTGGGCCTCCAGAAGCCGGACGCGGGCCTCGAGGCCATCGATCGCCCGATCATCTCGTGCGCCGCCTGTTCGGCGGTCGCCGCCGACGCGGCAGTCCGCGACGCGGTCCTCGCGGCGGCATCGGCGGCCGCGCGCGGGGAGACACCGCGCTTCGACGCCTGAGGCACACTGCACCGATGCAGACGCCACCCCTTCCGCCGATCCTCGTCCTGGGCCGCGACACGTGCGAGGACACCATGGCCTCGCGGGCGCACCTCGACGCTCGGGGCATTCCCTACACGTACGGCAACATCGAGCTCGATCCGGCGGCTGACGCCCTGATCCGCTCCTACAACGACGGCGACTGGGTGACGCCCACGATCCTGATCGGCGACCCCGGGTCCCCGACGGTGGTCATCCGCGAGCCCACCAACGACGAGCTCGACGCGGCCATCGCCCGGGCCTGACGCGGAGGGCACCAGCCGATATCCGCCGACACTGCCGAGTGGCGACCGGCTGAGCCCGGGCCGACGACCCCAGCGGCCTTCGACCTACTTCGGCAGCAGGTCGCTCGTGATCAGGTCATTGACCTTGACCGGGTTCGGGACGAGGCCCAGCGTGGTCATGTAGTCGAGGGAGGCGGCCCAACCGGCGCTGTCGATGGCGCCGAGCGCCGGCGCGCCGGACGCCGAACCCTTCCACGCGGCGATCGTCGCCATGAGGATGGCCTTCTGCGTGTCACGGGCCGACCCCAGGTCCGGCACGGCCACGATGGCGGCATCGAGGCCCTTGTCGGGATTCGCGGCGATGTCGGCCATGGCCCTGAGCGTGGCGGCGACGAACGCGGCGATCGCGGGACCCTTCGAGCCGATGGTTGCGGTGCCGCTGATGAGCCCCGGACCGGGCAGCGGGACGATCGCGTCGACATGGAGGACGGTCGCCGGGTACCCGGCGAGTTCGAGCTGGACCGGTTCGTTGTTGGCGAAGCCGGTCGCGGCGTCCACGGCGCCCTGCTGGACCGCGGCACCCTGCCCGAAGTCGGGGTACTCCACGATCTCGACGTCATCGGGCTTCAGGTTGGCCGATCCGAGGAGGGCCTGGAGCATGATCCACGAGGACCCGTAGCGACCGGGGATGCCGATCTTCCTGCCCTTGAGATCGGCCGCGGTCGTGATCCCCGACGTCGCCTTGGCAAAGACGATCGATGGAAAGTCCCGATAGACCGTCGCGATGTAACGGACCGGGATCCCCTGGCTGACGGCGGGGATGAGGCTCGTGCCGTCGGCCAGGCCGACGTCCACCGCACCCTGGCCGACGAGCGTCACGAGGTCCGGATCGATCTTGTTCTGGAAGGTCACGTCGAGGCCCGCGTCCCGGTAGTAGCCGGCCTGGTCGGCCAGGTAGAACGGCGCGAACTGGACGCTCGGGATGTAGCCGAGGCCCACGGTCAGGGCCTGCCGCCCCGCCGATGACGGCGAGGCCGACGATCCGATGCCGCAGGCGGCAGCCGACAGGGTGACCACGAGGCTGAGAACGAGGGCGGCGCGACGGTTCACGGGGACTCCTTCTGGGCTGGGCTGGTCATCGAACGCCCACGAGGCGACGTTCGAACAGAACGACGACGAGGTAGAGGGTCACGCCGAAACCGGCGATGGTGACGAGGGTCGCGAACATCAGCGGGATGTCGAACAGGCTGCCGCGGGCGATGTTGACGAGGACCCCGAGCCCGCGCTCCGCCCCGGCCCACTCCCCGACGATCGCGCCGACGACCGCGAGCGTGATGCCGATCCGCAGCCCGCCGAAGATCGATGGCAGGGCGGCCGGGATCTCGAGGGTCAGGAGGACCTGCCGACGGGTCGCGCGAAGGCTTCGACCGAGCTCGAGCAGGCCGCGATCGACGGACCGGATCCCGACCATCGCCGAGACGGCCACGGGAAAGAACACGATCAACGCGGCGATGATGACCTTCCCGAGGAGGCCGGGGCCGAACCACAGGGCAAGGACGGGGGCCAGGGCGAGGATCGGGGTTGCCTGGGCGGCCACGAGGTACGGCGAGACCACCCGGGCAACAATCGACGACCGCCCGAGGGCGTAGCCGGCGATCAGCCCAAGGGCCGCCCCGACACCGAACCCGAGCATCACCTCGACCAGCGTCGCCGCGGCGTGCGGCCCGATCTGGCCGCTGGTCCAGCCCGTGACCAGGCGCGCGGCGACGAGCTCGGGCGGTGGCAGGATGAACGTCGGATAGCCGCCGATCACGACGATCGCCTTCCACAGGGCCAGGAATCCAAGCCCGCCGGCGACGGTGAGCAGGGTCGTGGACCTCATGCCGCCTCGACCTCCGGGTCCAGGTGGGCCCGGATCGCCCGGGCCGCGGACGTGACCGCCGCGGCATCGAGGTCCTCGAGCGTTCGCGGACCCGCCAGCGGAACGGTGACATCGGCAACGACGCGGCCGGGCCGCCTCGACAGGACGACGACGCGATCACCGAGGAAGATCGCCTCGGGAATGCTGTGGGTCACCACGACGATCGTGGTCCGGAGCCGGCCCCAGAGCTTGAGCAGCTCGACGTTGAACCGATCGCGGGTGATGGCGTCGAGCGCGCTGAAGGGCTCGTCGAGCAGCAGGACGTCCGGTTCCAGGACGAGGGCACGGGCAAGGGCCGCGCGCTGCCGCATGCCGCCCGACAGCTGGCCGGGCAGCTGGTGCGCCGCGTCTCGCAGGCCGACCCGATCGAGCGCCGAGGCCACGCGCTCGGCACGTTCCGGCGCGGGCACGCCCCCGAGCTCCATCGGATAGCCGACGTTCGCGGCGACGGTCCGCCAGGGCAGCAGGCGAGGCTCCTGGAACACGAGGCCGATCCGCGGGTCGGGGCCGGCGATCAGCGCGTCGTCCAGTCGCACACTGCCCGAATCCGCCGGGATCAGCCCGGCGATGACCCGCAGGAGCGTGCTCTTCCCGCAGCCGTTCGGCCCGATGAGGGTCACGATCTCCCCGCCCGCGACGGACAGGTCCAGCCCGTCGAGGACCGGCAGCGGGTCGATGCCCGGGCGGGCGAACGACAGGCGCACCCCTCGCACGTCGATCCGGCCGCGCGTCGCGGTCATCATCGGCCCGCCTTGGCCAGGACCGGACCCGGCAGTTCCGGGGGCTCGCGCCGGCGGTTCCGGTAGGCCGAAAGGATCGGCGACAGCGCGGGATGGATCTCCGTGTAGGCGGAGTACGTCCGGTCGTACGTGTCCCGGCGCTCCGGATCCGGCTCGAGGCGGGCTTCGATCGTGGTCATCGCCCGGATCGCGGACGGCAGGTCCGGATGGGCCCCGACACCGACCGCAGCGAGGATCGCCGACCCGGCCACGGCCGTCTCGACGATCCACGGCACCTCCACCGGGAACCCCGTGACATCCGCCTTGATCTGGTTCCAGGCGGTGCTTCGGGCGGGCCCACCGGCGACGCGCATCACGCTGACCTCGACGCCCGCGGCCAGCATCGGCGCAGCGACGTGGCGGATCGCCAGCGCCGACGCCTCGAGGACCGCCCGCGCCAGGTGGCCACGATCGTGCTGGAGGGTCAGGCCGACGAACGCGCCGCGCGCCTCCGGATCCCAGATCGGCGATCGCTCGCCGGCAAGATACGGCAGGAACACGAGGCCGTCGGCACCCGGACGGACCGCGGTCGCCGCGGCAATGAGCTGATCCAGCCGGACGTCGCCGTGGAGGACCGACGTCCGCAGCCAGTCGAGCGCCTTGCCGGTCGCAGCCATGGCGCCCCCGACGCTGAACAGGCCGGGGAGTGGCGCGGCGGTCGTGAAGGAGCCTGGGGCGGTGACGGCTCGATCCCAGTAGACGCCGAAACCGCCGGCCGAGCCACCGACATCGATGGCATCGCCGGGCTCGAGCATGCGACCACCGTGGAAGCTCGCGAAGGCATCGACGATGCCGGCATTCCGGTGGT
>SCTE01000269.1 GCA_004298915.1 Chloroflexota bacterium
CGACCAGAAGTTCGGTCCGCGGAGGATGCGGGTCTCGAGGATGCGCAGGTCCGGTGACAGCGGTACGGCGCCCGCCGCGGGACGCCTGGCTCGGCTCGTCTTCGCTGGGGCCTTGGCCACGTTCGGTTCCTCACGTTGGGCCGGCTGGTCCGGCGAGTCTGAGCCTAGCTGGATGCGGCCGCTTCGCCGCCGGGGAGCGCCTTTAGTGCCGGACCCGAGATCCGATGGCGTCGACGCAGGTCGAACCGATACCCGGCGGGCAGCGAGTGGAGGACCACGCCGCTCAGCATGATCGGACGATGGGCGCGGACCTCCCAGGCGTCCGTTTCGGCCGCGGCGCCGTCGACGATCGTGATGCTCCCCCGGCCGATGACCTCGAGGACGTGGTCCGGACCGACGACCCCGGCCGTGTCCTCGTCCACGCCGATGCCGAGCAGGCTCGGGTTCTGGGCGATGAGGCTGAGCAGTCGCCCGAGGCGGTTGCGCTGCTGGAAGTGCTGGTCCACGATCACGCCGGGAAGCACCCCGAGGCCGGCGGCAATGGCGGCCATCCGGTGCTTGGGCGTCGCGCCGGACGCGCCGAAGGCGATCATGTGGCTGGACATGGCCGAGGCCCCGGCCGAGGTGCCGGCGACGACCGCGCCGTTGCGAAACCGCTCGAGAACGGCCTCGGCGAGCCGGGTCCCCCCGATCGTCGAGGACAGACGGAGCTGGTTCCCACCGGTGAGGTAGATCCCCGTCGCGTCACGAACGGCCCGGGCGAAGGTCTCGTCGTTGGCCTGGGCGCGGGTCATCGCATGGAGCGGCCGGATCGTCTTCACGCCGAGCTCGGCGAAGATCTGCCGATAGCGCTCGCCCGCCTCATGACCGAGCGACGAAGCCGTCGAGATGACGACGATGACCGCATCCTCGCCGCCGGCCAGGGACACGAAGCGATTGAGGATGATCCGGTCCCGGATCTTGTCCTCCGCTCCGCCGATGACGATGACTGTCCCGTCGCTCATGGATGCGCGGGAGTATACCGGCGCCCGACCCGCGGACGACGATCGCGCGCGGGTGCCGCCGTTGTCGTTGCGCGCTCGGGAACGCTACTTGCGGGCGCGGAGAGCCCTGGCGACGGTCTGGAGTATCAAGCCGTGGCCTCGATCGCAGCTGGCCCGGGCAGGCGGGAGAACCGAGGCGGGACCGGCGAGCGGATATCAGGCGCGCAAGGTTGCCCGGCGAGGCTCCACGACCGGACGGAGGAACAGGGCACCGAGCGCGAAGTAGATGACAGCCATGCCGAAGGCGACCCGGGGCCCGAGCCCGTAGGCGATCCCCCGATTCACGGCATCCATGGCCAGGCCGCCGGTCATGACGGCGACGATGCCCGCGGTCGCCGTCGCCACGTTGCTGATCCCCATGTAGCGGCCGGACGAGGCCTTGGGGATGATGTCCGTCATCAACGCCCAATCCACGGCGAGGAACATGCCGACCCCGGCGCCGAAGAGGGCCGCACCGGCGACCGCGACCGGGATGATCGGCGCGCTCGCGACGATGGCCATGCCGACGCCGCCGACGAAACAGGCTGCGTAGATGACCGGCTTGCGCCCGATGCGGTCCGAGGCCCTGCCGGCCGGTATCACCGCCACGAGGTTGCCCAGGACCGTGCCGGCGAGCAGCAGGATGTTGGTGCCACCCGTTTCGCCCTGGCTCAGCGCGAACGTCTGGGCGAGATAGAACGTGGCGAAGTTCACGAGCATGTTGGCGCCCATGAGGACGAACCAGCGCGAGGCGACCAGCCACAGGAACGACCGTTCTCGAAGGATGTCCGCGCCCCAGGCCGCGCGCGCGATGGTCAGCCACGAGCGACCATCCCGGCTCCTTGCCAGACGGCCTTCGGCGACCCGCCAGACCACCGAGATCATCGTGACCAGCTCGAGGGCACCAAGGGCCATGGTCCCGGCGAAGAAGTTGCCCGTGGCCACGGCCCACGAGCCGATCCCGAACCCGGCCACGTTTCCGAGGACCTGGAACAGGCCCACGAGCGCCGAGGCGGTCCCGACCTGGCGCTTCGGGACGAGGTCGGGGACGTAGCCCTGGAACGGGCCCTGCGCGAAGTTCGCGCTGACCTGGAGGAGGACCATGAAGGCGGCGATCGAGACGATCGTGTTCGATGTCGCGATCCCGAACAGGAACAGGACGTCGAGCACGGAGCCGATGAAGATGTAGGGCTTGCGACGACCCCACCGGCTGATCGTGTAGTCCGAGATGGACCCGACCGTCGGCTGGACAAGGGCCGCGATTAGGGCCCCGGCGAAGTTCAGGGCGAAGAGCGTCGTGCCCTCGGAACCGCGATCCCCCAGCCCGTCGAACTGGATCCGGCCCGACAGGATCGCCGTGAGGCCCGTGAAGATGCTCGACAGCCCGAGCCAGTACAGCGACAGGCGGACGAGCTGGGCGTTGGGGAGGGCGTCGGTCGGTCGGTCGCCGCCGCCGTCGGCCCCGTCGTCCGGACCGGCGCTCGCATCGGTGAGGTCCACGTACGTGACTCCTGTTCGTGGCACTGCCTGGTCGTCAGATGACGCTGCAGGAACGCTCCTGTTACGCGGCGGTCGGGGATCCGTCGGGGCCGAGCGAGACCGTGGTCCGGATCTTGACCAGGCGGCGGCCCGTCGCGCCTCGAGCGGCGTACTTGAAGACCGATCGATCGAGCGAGTAGAGACCCGTCCCGGCGATGCCGATCGACCCCAGCCGGAACGCGAACACCGGGTTCTCGCGGTTTCCGGCGTAGTGGTGGGCACCGCCGTCCGCCGTCAGGACGGCGAGGTTGGCCTGGCCGCCGAACGTGTCGTGCAGCGCTGCCAGGAGGTGCGGGACCGGCTCGGCATCATGCCACTCGTCCTCGAGCCAGCGCGCTCCGACCTCGGTGTCGGCGCGGCCGTGGAGGCGGCCCGCGTCACGGTACCGGGCACGGAAGGCCCGGTAGTTCAGGAGGTCCCCGTTGTGGCTGAAGCTGTACCGGCCGACCGGGTCGTCGAACGGCTGGGTGTCGGCCAGGCCGAGCGTCGACAACCTGGATGGGCGTCGCAGGTGGACGAGGGCCGAGGTCGTCTCGGTTCGGCCGACCGCGCTGCGCCCTGGGTCATCGCGAAAGGCGCGGACATCGCGATGGCTCCGGAGCGCTCCGGCACCGTCGATCCAGGCAGCCCCCCAGCCATACCCGGCCAGACCGAACCGCTCCAGCCGCTCCGTGAACTCCCAGAGCTCATCGAGCCGGAACGGGGACGCGCTTCGGGCAATGTAGTGCTCGCACATCGGCGCCGATCATACGCGGCCCGATTTCGTGCCGCGAGTGACAGGAGCACGCGCATCATCACGAACAGCCGACGATCGCGTTTGACAAGCCCGGCGGGCCTCCCCTACGGTCAGATCGAGCGTCGTCGTGTTCCCGAAGGTGCGTCGTCGTGCCGCCCGACGCTCGATCTGGAGTTCCCATCCTTCGATCCCTTCCCGGCGTGCCCTGTCGCCACGGCCCGCCCCGTTCCCTCCCTTGCCGGACCGGTCGGTGACGACCGTCTGGTCTGGCGTGCCCTACCCGCTCGGCGCGACGTACGACGGCTGGGGCACCAACTTCTCGTTGTTCTCGGAGGTGGCCGATCGGGTCGAGCTGTGCCTGTTCGATCCCGACGGCACCGAGACCCGGATCGAGATGCCCGAATCGACCGGCTTCGTCTGGCATGCCTACCTGCCCCAGGTCATCGGTGGCCAGCAGTACGGCTATCGCGTCCACGGTCCATGGAATCCCGGGGCCGGCCATCGGTGCAATCCCGCGAAGCTCCTCATGGATCCGTATGCCAAGGCCTTCGAAGGTGGGATCACGTGGGATCCCGCGGTCTTTCCCTATCGGATGGACGATCCGGATGGCGGACCGTCCGACACGGACAGCGCGCCGTTCATGCCGCGCAGCGTCGTCGTCGACCCGGATTTCGACTGGGGGGATGACCGGCCGCCGCGTCATCCGCCGAACGGGACCGTCATCTACGAGGTCCACGTCAAGGGCTTCACGGCCCGGCATCCGGGCGTCCCGCCCGAGCTCCGTGGCACGTATGCCGGCCTCGCGCATCCCGTCGCCATCGACTATCTCAAGGCCCTCGGGATCACCGCGGTCGAGTTGCTTCCCGTTCACCAGTTCATCCACGACGCGCGCCTCGCCGAGCAGGGGCTTCGGAACTACTGGGGTTACAACACGCTGGGGTTCCTCGCCCCCCACAACGGCTACGCCAGCGTGACCGAGGGCGTCCGCCAGGTGGCCGAGTTCAAGTCGATGGTCAAGGCGCTCCACGCGGCTGGCATCGAGGTGATCCTCGATGTCGTCTACAACCACACCGCCGAGGGCAATGACCTCGGGCCGATGTTGTCGTTCAAGGGCATCGACAACGCGGCCTACTACCGGCTCATGGCCGACGACCGCCGCCGGTACATGGACTACACGGGCACCGGCAACACGCTCAACGTCCGGCACCCGCACAGCCTCCAGCTGATCATGGACAGCCTCCGCTACTGGATCCGCGACATGCACGTTGACGGCTTCCGGTTCGACCTGGCGGCGGCCCTCGCGCGCGAGCTGCATGACGTGGACCGGCTGTCGGCGTTCTTCGACCTCATCCACCAGGACCCGATGATCAACGAGGTGAAGCTCATCGCCGAGCCGTGGGATGTCGGGGAGGGCGGCTACCAGGTCGGCAACTTCCCGCCGACCTGGTCGGAATGGAACGGCCGCTATCGCGACACCGTCCGCGACTTCTGGCGCGGCACGCCCGAGCCCCTCGCCGACTTCGGCTACCGCCTGACCGGAAGCTCGGATCTGTACGCCTCGAACGGCCGCCGGCCCTACGCGAGCGTCAACTTCGTGACCGCCCACGATGGGTTCACGCTGGCCGACCTGGTCGCCTATGAGCAGAAGCACAACGAGGCCAACGGCGAGAACAATCGGGACGGCGAGCGCCACAACCGCTCCGTGAACCACGGTGTCGAGGGCCCGACCGACGATCCCCGGATCCTGGCCGATCGGCTCCGCCACCAGCGCAACCTCCTGACGACGCTGTTCCTGTCCCAGGGCGTGCCGATGCTCCTGGGCGGCGACGAGATCGGCCGGACGCAGCGCGGCAACAACAACGGCTATGCCCAGGACAACGAGAT
>SCTE01000270.1 GCA_004298915.1 Chloroflexota bacterium
CGCGAGGTCCTCGCGCAGGACGTCGAGGACCTCGCGCTGACCGGGACGAAGGAGGGCTGCGGGGAAGGGGAGTGCGGGGCGTGCTCCGTCCTGATGGACGGAGCGGTCGTCGATGCCTGCCTCGTCCCGATGTCCCAGGTGGACGGGCGGATCATCCGGACCGTGGAGGGACTGTCCCTCGCGGCGCGCGAGCGGGGTGACCTCGATACGCTCCAGGAGGCATTCCTCACGTTCGGGGCGGCCCAGTGCGGGATCTGCACGCCGGGCATGCTCATGGCCGCCCGCGCCTACCTCGACACCGGCGGCGGCCCCGACCACGACGCGATCCGAGAGGGGATTGCCGGCAACCTGTGCCGCTGTACGGGCTACCAGAAGATCGTCGAGGCGATCGCCTCGGTCGCCGCGGGGGATGCGCCATGACCACGCCCAGGAAGCGCAAGGCCACGACCGTGGAGGCGTCCGGGGCGGCGGAGGCCGCGCCGCCGCCGGATGCCACGGAGGCCGCGCCGTCGCCCGAGCCCGCCGCGGAGCCCCGCCCCAGGCGCACGCCGAGGCCGAAGCCGGCGCAGGTCCCCGAGGCCGCGCCGTCGCCCGTGCCCGCGGTGGAGCCCATCGCCGCGCACGACGATCGATCGGCCGACCGACCGGGCCGGGAGGTGGGCGACCTGGTCGTCGCCATGTCGCCGCGCCAGATCATCGGCGGGTTCGCGGTGCTGGCCGGGCTCATCCTGATGCTCCGGCGCCGCCGCCGGGACCGGGACTGACGTGCCCTTCGAGCCACCCATCGACGTCCCGACGAGTCTGCCCGAGGCCTACGGGATGCTCGCCCGCGGACGCCGGACGCCGATTGCGGGTGGCACGGACCTCATGGTCCGGATCACCGGCGAGATCGGCGAGCCGCCCGAACACCTCCTCGACGTCTCGCGCCTCCGGGCGCTCGAAGGCATCACCCTCGAATCGGGCGTCCTCGTCCTCGGGGCCCGGACCACGTACACCGAGATCCGGCGCGACGTCCTGTGCCAGGCGCATCTCCCGGCCCTGGTGGAGGCGGCGGCGACCATCGGCGCCGCCCAGATCCAGAACCGGGGAACGCTGGGCGGGAACATCGCCAACGCCTCGCCGGCCGGGGACATGCTCCCGATCCTGCTCGCGAGTGACGCGGAGATCGTGGTCGGAAGCGCCCGCGAAGAGCGCTCGATCGCCGCTGCCGCGTTCTTCCCGGCCTATCGTCGGACCGCGCTGGCCGAGGACGAGCTGATCCTCCGCATCCGCATACCGCTCCCGCCCGGCCGGCAGGTCCGGTTCCGCAAGGTCGGCACCCGCCGCGCCCAGGCGATCTCCAAGGTCGTGATGAGCGTCGCGTGGCGCGCCCACGGCCCGACGAGCGGCTGGTCCGATGTCCGGGTGGCGCTCGGCTCCGTCGCAGCCACGCCGATCCGCGCCAGCGCGACCGAGGCCGCGCTCGAGGGCCAGCGCCCGACACCCGAGGTCGCCGACCGGGCCGCCGAGGTCCTCGCGACCGAGCTCCAGCCGATCGATGACGTCCGGTCCACCGCCGAGTACCGGAGGACGGTCGCGGCCCGGATCCTTCATCGAATCCTCCGCGACGCCGGCGGGTGGTGACCGGCGACGTCGACCTCGGCACCGTCAACGCGGCCGATCCGGCGGCGTTCCGGGCGCTGGTCGCGCCGTTGTTCGAGGGGGCTCCGCGGTTCCTCGATCGGCTGGCAGCCGCGCGGCCGTTCGTGGACTGGGCATCGATGTTCGGCGCGGCTCGGACGATCGCTCATGCGATGCCGGAGGTCGAGCAGGTCGAGTTGATCGACGCGCATCCGCGCCTGGGCGCCCCGCCGGCGACCGTTTCCGAGATGTCGTTCCGTGAGCAGGGCTACGACCGGGAGGCCGCGGGCGACGCCGATTCGATCGAGATCGAACGGGCCCGCGTCGCGGCCGAGCTCGAGCGCCTGAACGCCGCGTACGAGGCACGGTTCGGGTTCCGGTACTGTGTCCGGGTGGGCGGCCGTCCGCGGGCGGCGCTGCTGCCGGACATGGAGGCCTCGCTCGGGAGCGACCCGGAGGCGGAGCGCCACCGGGCGCTCGATGCGGTCGTTGACATCGCGGTGGATCGGCTCAACGCGCTGCTCGGACCGAACGCGTGAATCAGGAGGATCCGGTGTACGAACTGGGAGCCAATCGCTACGGCAAGTCGCGGATCCGCCTGGTCACCGTCGATCGATCGATGGATCGGCACGAGATGCGCGACCTCACCGTCGACGTCTCCCTCGAGGGCGACTTCACCGCGGCCCACGTGGATGGCGACAACACGAACATCATCGCGACCGACACGATGAAGAACACCGTCTATGCCTTCGCCCGTGAGCACCCGACCGGTCCACCCGAGGTCCTCGGGCTCACGTTGGCCCGGCATTTCGCCGCCTACCCGCAGGTCGATCGGGCGGTCGTGACCCTCCGTCAGCACGGCTGGTCGCGCATCCCCCTCGCATCCGGCGGCTCCCCGGACGCATTCACCCGGTCCGGCGACCTGACTCGGGTGGCGATCGTCGCGGCATCGGCCGGCGGGGCAACCGTCGAGGCCGGCATCGAGGACCTGACGGTGATGAAGACCACGCGGTCGGCGTTCACGGGCTTCGAGCGTGACAGGTGGACGACGCTGCCCGAGGCCGACGACCGGATCATGTCCACGAAGATCACGGCCGTCTGGGGGTACGGCGAGACCGCGGCCGAGGCGGGCTTCGACTTCGACGCGGCCTTCGACGGGGCTCGGACCACGCTGCTCACCGTCCTCGCCGAGCACTTCAGCCCGTCGGTCCAGACATCCGTCTGGGTCATGGCCACGGCCATGCTCGAATCCGACCCGGCCATGGACTGGGTCCGGATGGTCCTGCCAAACCTCCACCACTGGACGGTGAACCTGGAGCCGTTCGGCCTGGACAACCCGGACATGGTCTACGTGTCCACCACGGAACCCCACGGGCTGATCGACGCCACGGTGCGCCGGAGCGCGTGAACGGCGCGGCCGGTATGAGCATCGAGGTCACGGGTGCCGAAGTTGCCGGCATGTCCGAGGTCCTGACGCCGGCCGCGCTCACCTTCCTGGCCGAACTCGAGCGACAGTTCCGGGCCGATCGGGCGGCGGTCCTTGCGGCGCGGGTTGACCGCGCGGCGGAGATCCGCGCCGGGGCCGAGCTCGGTTTCCTGCCCGAGACGGCGGCCATCCGGGCGGACGATTCATGGCGGGTGGCGGACACGCCTCGTGACCTGCTGGATCGGCGCGTCGAGATCACCGGGCCGGCCGAGCCCAAGATGATGATCAACGCCCTGAACTCGGGTGCGCGCTGCTTCATGGCCGACCTCGAGGATTCGCTGTCGCCGACCTGGGCGAACGTGATCGGCGGGCAGGCGGCCCTGCACGAGGCCGTTCGCGAGCGCCTCGCATTCACCTCGCCCGAGGGCAAGGATTACGCGCTCGGCGAGGATCCGGCGGTCCTGCTCGTCCGGCCCCGCGGCTGGCACCTCGACGAGCGTCACGTGCTGGTGGATGGCATTCCGATGTCGGCGAGCCTGTTCGATGCGGGCCTGTACCTGTTCCACAACGCGTTCGAGCGCGTCGACCGCGGGACCGGTCCGTACTTCTACCTCGCCAAGCTGGAATCGAACCTGGAGGCGCGGCTCTGGAACGACGTGTTCATCTGGGCCCAGGACGCGCTCGGGATCCCGCACGGGAGCATCCGCGCGACCGTCCTCATCGAGACGATCCACGCCGCATTCCAGATGGACGAGATCCTGTGGGAGCTGCGCGAGCATGCCTCGGGCCTGAATGCCGGGCGCTGGGACTACCTGTTCAGCTGCATCAAGACGTTCGGGACGCGCCCGGATCGCGTCCTTCCGGACCGCGCGCAGCTGACGATGACGGTCCCGTTCATGCGCGCCTACACGGAGCTGCTGGTCCGGACCTGCCATCGGCGGGGAGGCCACGCGATGGGCGGGATGGCGGCGTTCATCCCGTCCCGCCGGGACGCGGCTGCGAACGCTACGGCGATGGCCCGCGTCCGCGAGGACAAGGAGCGCGAATCGCGCGACGGGTTCGACGGGACCTGGGTCGCGCATCCGGACCTCGTCCCGCTCGTGACCGACGTCTTCGATGCGATCCTGGGCGCGGCGCCGAACCAGCGAGATCGGCTTCGGGACGACGTCGCGGTCACCGCGGCGCAGCTCGCCGACATCCGGGTCGAGGGCGGGACCGTGACCGAGGCCGGGGTGCGCCTCAACATCTCCGTCGCGCTCCAGTACCTCGACGCCTGGCTGACCGGCAACGGCGCCGCGGCGATCAACAACCTCATGGAGGACGCGGCGACGGCCGAGATCTCGCGCTCGCAGCTCTGGCAGTGGCGGGTCACCGGAACGCGCCTGGACGACGGCACGCGCT
>SCTE01000271.1 GCA_004298915.1 Chloroflexota bacterium
CGTTCCGCGGGATCGGTGATCACCCGCGGAACGGCACGAGATCCTCACGAAGGTGGCCGCGGTCTGGAACCGCGATGCCAGCGTGATGGAGGCGCACAGCCCGCTCATCGAGGTCATCGTGGACGGGTACGAGGGCCATCGCGCCGCCTGAGCCGGGACATCGCGGGCACGCACGTGCCCATCGGCGCCGGCTCGATCAGCTCCGATCGTCGCGGACGATCTCGCCGCCCTTGATCACCACCACGGGATCCGCCAGGCTCGTGATCTCCCGACGCGGATCGCCCGCGACGGCGATCAGGTCGGCGTAGTGTCCCGCTTCGAGGCTGCCGATCCGGTCGGACCAGCCCATCATCTCGGCCGCATCCACCGTCGCGGCGCGAATGACCTCGAGCGGGGACATGCCGAGGCGGACCATGATCGGGAACTGCCGAGCGACGTACGCGTGGGGGTAGACGCCGCTGTCGGTCCCGAACGCCATCCGCACCCCGGCGGCCAGGGCGCGCGAGAAGCCGCTCCGCTGCGCCTCGGTCGTGGCGGCGTTCTTGGCCAGCGTCTCGGCTGGCCAGCCCTCCCGGGCGCCGACCTCGGCGATCCAGTCGCCGTCGTAGACGTCGGCGACCATCCACGTCCCGTTCGCGATCATCGCCTCAATTCCCGCGTCGTCGATCAGCGAGGCATGTTCCACGGATCGGACGCCACTCTCGGCGGCGACCCGGATTCCCCGCGTGCCATGGGCATGGGCCGCCACGAACACGCCGAGGTCCCGCGCACGCGCCACGGCCGCCTCGATCATGGGCGCCTCGAGCTCCACGTCGTCGATTCGGCTGCCCCGGGTCAGGACCGCGCCGGTCACGATGAGCTTGATGACGTCGGCGCCGCCGGCGACGAGGCGCTCCACCGTCGCGGCCATCTCAACGGGATCGCGGACCACGCCCAGCCGGAGCTCGGGCGGGATCTCGACGTCGGGAATCCCGGTGATCTCGCCGCCGCCGTAGGGACGGGTGATCATCGCGGCCGCGCATTGCATTCGTGGCCCGACGGCGAGGCCCGTGGAGATCCGCCCGCGGAGCTCGACATCGAGGAAGGCCCGGTAGGTGCCGACATCGCGGACCGTCGTGACGCCCGCTCGCAGGGTGGCCAGCGCGTTCGCCTCACCGGCCGCGAGCTCCGATTCGGCGGTCTCGTTGATGGACGGCATGCCGGCGAACTCGAGCTTGCCGATCAGGTGGGCGTGGGCATCGATGAGCCCGGGCAGTGCGGTCAGGCCCGCCAGGTCGATTCGGCCGACGGATCCCGGACCGGGCCGTGGGTCACCTGGCCCGAGGACGGCTTCGATGGAGCCATCGCGTGCCAGCAGCGAATAGCCCTCGGCCGCCACGCCGGTCCGCGGATCGAGGAGTGCGCCGATGTCGATCAGGGTCCGGCTCGTGGTCATCGTGGGAGCGTAGCGACCGTCGATTGACAGCGCTCGCCATTCGAGCGACGATGACGATCTGATGGCACGAATGACAGGCACATATGTGCCAGCGGATCCGGCGCCGACGTGCGTGTCGCCCTCATGACCCGCACCGTCGGCCTCGACACGCTGGTCCGCGTGAGCCGCATGTACTACGAGCTGGGCGAAACACAGGAGTCGATCGCCGAGGCGATCGGCGTCACGCGCCCGCAGGTCTCGAAGCTGCTCAAGCAGGCTCGCGACCAGGGCGTCGTCGAGATCCGGATCATCGACCGGACAGAACGTCCGGGCACCATCGCCGCGGACCTCGAACGACGGTTCGGCCTTCGGGCGGCCCATCTCGCGCCGACCATCGGCGGCGACGACGAGCGAACGCGCCGGCGCGTCGGGCGCCTCGCTGCACGGGTCGTCACGGCAACCGTCCGTGACGGCCTGATCGTGGGCATCGGCGACGGCTCGTCGGTCGCGGCGATGGCGGACGAGATCGAGCCGGCGGCAACTCCGGTCGATGCAACCGTGGTTCCCCTGTGCGGTGGCTTCTGGGGGACGACCGGTGGTCGCGAGCCGTACCGGCGGATCGCGGAGGCGCTTGGCGCCACCGCCCATGGACTCCTGGCGCCTGGCCTGCTCGACGACGCCGTGACCCGCGCCGCGCTCTGTGCGCACGCCGGGATCCGCGAGGTCATCGACCTCTGGGCCCGTCTCGACGTCGCGGTCTTCGGGATCGGCGGACCGGCCTGGAGCGAAGCCCTCGTCGGCACGGAGGCCTGGCGGGAGATCGAAGCGGGCGATGCGGTCGGCGAGATCCTCATCGCGCCATTCGATGTCGAAGGCACGTTCGTAACGAGCTCGCTCGGGGAGCGGACGATCGCCTGCGACGCGAGGGACCTGCATCGCGTCCCGACCTCGATCGGGATTGCCAGCGGCCCCGGCAAGGCCGGGCCCATCCTCGGCGCGCTGCGATCCGGCGCGCTCAACGTCCTCGTGACCGATGTCGAGACCGCGGAGCGCGTCCTCGAGATCGCCGACCCGGGAGGTGGCGCCGAGCGCGCCGCGAGACCGCGTGCGGGAGCCGCCACATGACCACGACCCCGGTTGCGTTTCTCGGGATCGACATCGGCTCGTCGGAGCTGCGCGGCGGCCTCGTCACCGCGGATGGCCGACTCCTCGGCCTGGCGCGGGCGACGCACGAGATGCGGCTGGACCCGGCCCGAGGTTGGGCAGAGCAGGATCCCGACCGGTGGTGGGCCGGCCTCGTCGAGGTCGTGGCAGCGCTCGGGGCTCGGGAAGGTGTCGAGATCGCGGGCATCGCCGTCGATGGCCACGGGCCCACCACGACCGCGGTCGACGCCGGCGGGCGGCGGGTCCGCC
>SCTE01000581.1 GCA_004298915.1 Chloroflexota bacterium
GTCGCCCAGATCCTCGCGTTGCCGCACTAGCACGCAATGGCGATGACCGAGGAGCAGGTGCTGTCGCTCGTGCAATTCGATCACTATCCACGTCGCAAGGCTGACGGCGGCGAGGATGCTCACTTCAATCTGAGGGTTCGACCAATCCCAGAGCACCGTGAGAAGACCGCCAAGATCGACGTGCCGCAGATCGCGAAGTCGCGCCGTCTGCGCGCCGACCAGGAGCAGTTTCGTGCGCGGCTACTGGCAAAGCAACAAGGCGAAGAAAGGAAACCGAGCAAATGGCCCAGCCGTCCGTTTTCACAGCGCAAGAGAAAGCCAAAGAGGCGCGACGCGAAGTCTCGATGAGGTGTGCGGTCTATCCGAAATGGATTGCCGCTGGCCGCATGAAGCAGGTAGACGCCGACAGGCGGATCGCGATCATGACTGCGATCGCGGTGGACTATGAGCGGCGGGCGCAACCGGAGTTGCTGTAAATGGCGAAGCGTAAAGAGCAAGAGCACAAGTGGCCAGCGTCGCAGATCGAGCAAAGATCGCTCGACGAGCTGACGCCCTATATCAACAATCCGCGCGAGCACTCCGACGCCCAGGTCAAGAAGATCGCGGCATCGATGCTCAAATGGGGCTGGACGGTGCCGTGCCTGATCGACCCGAGCGGCGAGCTGATCGCTGGCCACGGAAGATGCCTTGCGGCGCAATCGCTCGTTGACCAAGGTCACGCGCGCTTTGGCACCGTGCCGGTGATGGTCGCGCGTGGCTGGAGCGGTGCCGACAAGCGCGCGTACCGCATCGCCGACAACCAGCTTGCGCTCAGTTCCGCGTGGGACGAGGGCAGGCTGAAGCTGGAGTTGGGCGAGCTGAGCGCGGACGGCTTCGCCCTCGATGTTCTAGGCTTCGATCTCCCTGAGCTCCAGGGCCTCATGGGCGAGGGGGCACCCGAGGAGCCCGAGCGCGAATTGAGCGATGTGGAGCGTGCGCTGCTCAACAGCGCGTGGCGCAAGATGCTCGCCGAGTGGCAGGAGATTATGAACACGGCCATGGTGCGCGGCTACGCCTCGACCACGTACACGAAGGGCTCGCTGGCCGTCGCGTTCATGCGGGCTCAATTGCTCGGCGTTGACATCCCGCGCGCGGCGACGCTGCCATATACGCTGCACCGCCTCGAGACCGTGAGCTTTTGGCGGCAGATCGCTGAGTTGCCCGAGTTCGCGAGCAAGGACGATTCAGCGCTCAAGAGCCTGCAATGGGCTGTCGGCAATCGGATCTCGCTCGATCAGATCCTGAGCGGGCTCGCGATCCGAGGGCGCCGTCTGCCCGCCGACTTCCCCGCGCTGCTCGCGCGCGATCTTATAAACGAGTTCTGCCCAAAGGGCGGCAGCGTGCTTGATCCATGTCACGGGTGGGGCGGTCGCGCGCTCGGGTTCCTGCTCAGCCATGCGGGAGCTTACACGGGCTTTGACACCGACCAGCGAACATCGAGGGGCGTCAGCGACATGCTCGACGATCTGGCCGAATTTGTCGAGCCGCGCAAGGATGTGTATTTGCTTTGCGAGCCGTTCGAGGACGCTGTCCTTCAGCGGGACGCCGCCGACTTCGCGCTCACGTCGCCACCGTATTACGACGTGGAGAAGTACGGCGGCGAAGAATCGTCGTGGCAGCGGTACAACACATTCGACGCCTGGGTTGATGGCTTCTATCGTCCGCTGATCAGCAAGGTCGCCACCGCGCTCAAGCCTGATGGGGTGTTCGCTTTACAAATCGGATCCCAGCGCTACCCTCTCGAAAAGACGGCACTGAAGATCGGCAAGGAAATCGGGCTCACGCCGTCAGAGATCCGCGACACGAGCATGGTCAACAGCCAAATGCCGAGCGAGGAGGGCGACGGTGAACGCATCATCATTTTCCGCAAGATCGAGCTGCACAAGAACGATCCCGCCTCGAAGTTCGGGCGCGTGCTGTGACTGAGTGGCGCACGATCCCCGGGTTTGAGAACTATCAAGTTTCGGATGACGGTCGGGTGCGTCGC
>SCTE01000272.1 GCA_004298915.1 Chloroflexota bacterium
CCCAGCTGGACGTCGCCCGTGACTGACCAGCTGGCTCCAACCGATCCACGGCTTTCCCCGGTGATCCGGGTGGCGCCGGCGAAGCTCAACCTGACCCTCGCCGTCACCGGCCGATCGCCCGACGGGTTCCATGCGCTCCACTCGGTCATGGTCCCGCTCGTGCTCGCCGACCGGTTGAGCATCGCGCGGGCGCACGGCTCGACGGACACCCTGACCGTGTCGGGGGCGGGCCGCCAGTCACGAGGCGGGCAACCGGCCGGGCAAGGGGACCGGCCACGCGGCGGGCGACCGGGCCCCGCGGCGCCCGGCGATCCGCCCGGTTGGCCGTCGATCGGGCCGGTCGCCGACAACCTCGTGATTCGGGCCATCGCGCTGGCCCGTGCCGCGTTACGCGGACAGGTCGAGGCGTGGCCGGTCGCCGCGCGCCTCGACAAGGCCGTCCCCATCGCCGCGGGCCTCGGGGGTGGCAGCAGCGACGCAGCCGCCGCGCTCGATGCCGTGTTCTCGGCCTGGGGCGCGGACGCGGCCATCGAGGCCCCGGCGCTGGCACGGCTCCGCGCCGACCTCGCAGCGCGGCTCGGATCCGACGTCCCGTTCTTCCTCGCCGGTGGCCCGGCCGTCATCACCGGCCGGGGCGAGCTGGTCGAGCCGCTGCCCGGGTTGCGCGGACGCGCGCCGGGCATCCTGCTGGTGACGCCGCGGGTGGCGGCGCCGACGCCCGACGTGTTCCGGGCACTCGATGAGGATCCGGAGGGCAGACCGCGCGATTCGGGCAGCACGCGACTGGCGTCAGACCACCTCGCCGTGGAGTGGCGGGCCGGCATGCGCGCGGATGCCCTCCTGATGCGTGCCGGTGTCCTCGCGTCGGCCAACGACCTCGCGGCCGCCGCGGACGTCGTGGTCCCGGGGCTCCGTGCCCTGCGCCGATCGCTCGTCCGGCGGCTGGCCCGGCCGGTCGGCCTGTCTGGCTCGGGGCCGACGCTGTGGGTCATCTATGCTTCACGGGACGAGGCCGAGGCCGCCGGCGCGGAGGTGTCGGCCGGGCTCGCGGATGGCTCGATCGTCGCCCCCGGGGCCGGTGAACCGTCCATCATTGCCACGGCGCTGCCCACCGCCACGGGCGACCATCCTGGGGAGGAAGCATCCACATGAACCGACAGGCCATCACGACCGCCGGCGCCCCGGCCGCCCTCGGGCCGTACAGCCAGGCGATCGTCAGCGGCGATCTGGTGTTCTGCGCCGGCCAGCTGGGGCTCGATCCGGTCACCGCCGAACTTGCCGACGGGGTCGAGGCGCAGGCCGATCGGGCGCTCCGCAACCTTGCCGCGGTGCTCGACGCGGCGGGCTGTTCGTTCGCCGATGTCGTGAAGACGACGATCTTCCTTGCCGACATCAACGACTTCGCCGCCGTCAATGCCGTCTACGCCACGTTCATCGTGGATCCGGCACCTGCCCGATCGACGTTCGCGGTCGGATCCCTGCCGAAGGGCGGACGCATCGAGATCGAGGTCATCGCGCGGCGGAATGGCTGACCCGATCGACGTCAGCCGCGATTGACATGCCGGACGAGCCGCCCATACGCTACCGGGACCTTCCGATGACGCCACCAACAACTGCATCAACCGGGCGCACTGCCGCCGTCATCCTGGCGGCCGGGCTCGGGACGCGGATGCACTCGAGACGTCCGAAGGTCCTCCACCCGCTGTGCGGTCGACCGATGCTGGCCTACGTCATCGACGCCTGGGCGTCGGTCGAGGACCCCAACGCCGGATCATCGCCGATCGTGGTCTACTCGCCCGCGACCGCCGGCGTCCAGGAGGCCGGCCTTCCCGGGGAACCGCGGTTCGCCTTCCAGGAGGAGCCGCGCGGGACGGCCGACGCGGTCCGAGCCGGACTCGCCGCCGTCCCCGCGGAGGCCACCGAGATCCTCGTCCTGTCGGGCGACGTCCCGCTCGTCCTGGGTCCCCACCTGCTCGCCGTCCTCGAGCAGCGGCGGATGGACGACGCGGCGATCGCGCTGGCCAGCGTCTACGCGGCCGACCCCGGCAACCTCGGTCGGGTTGTCCGGAGCGAGTTCGGGAGCGTCGAGCGGATTGCCGAGGCGCGGGACGCCTCGGCCGAGGAGCTCGACTCGAACGAGATCAACGCCGGATGCTACGCGTTCGATGCGGCCTGGCTCCGGCGGCGGATCGAAGCCGTCGAACCATCCGCGGCGACCGGTGAGCTGTACCTGACGGAGCTCGTGCGGCTTGCCCGCGAGGATGGCCGGATCGTGAGTGCGGTCGGGTTCGATGATGACGGCACGTTCGACGGAATCAACGACCGGGCCCAGCTCGCGCAGGCCGAGTGGGCGCTCCGGGTGCGGATGAACGAGGCCCACATGCAGGCCGGCATCACCATGCGGGACCCCTCGACGGTCTACCTCGACTGGACCGTGACGCTCGATCCCGACGTCGTCCTGGAGCCCAACGTGATCATCACCGGCCGGTCATCGGTCGGCCTCGGGACGACCATCGGCCCCGGGACGGTGATCGCCGACTCCCGGATCGGCGCCGACTGCCGGGTCTGGGCAAGCGTCGTCGAGGGCTCCGAGGTCGAGGATGGGGCCACCATCGGCCCGTACAGCCACCTCCGTAAGGGCACGCACGTCGGCCAGGGCGCCGAGGTCGGCAACTTCGCCGAGCTCAAGAACACGCGCCTCGGAGCACGGGTGAAGCAGCATCACGTGAGCTACCTCGGTGATGCGGAACTCGGCGATCGAACGAACGTGGGCGCCGGCACCATCACCGCCAACTGGGATGGCCGGACGAAGAACCGGACGACGATCGGCAGGGACGCGTTCCTCGGCGTGGATACGATGCTCGTGGCGCCGGTCGAGATCGGCGACGGAGCGAAGACCGGTGCCGGGGCCGTCGTGACCAAGTCCGTGCCGCCCGGGAAGCTCGCGGTCGGCGTGCCTGCCCGGATCCGCGAGCCGCGTCCAAATCCGCCCGAGGCCGACGAACCCGGATGAGCAGCCCGTTTCCCGAGATCCTGGTCCTCATCGGGCTCACCCTGCTCGAGGCGTTCTTCGTGGCGTCGGAAATCGCCCTCGTATCTATCCGCCGGAGCCGGGTCGACCAGCTCGTCGATGAAGGCAGCCGCGGTGCGCGGCGCGTTCGTCGCCTGCTCGATGATCCGGGACGATTCCTGGCCGTCTCGCAGCTCGGGCTCACGTTCATCGGGTTCTTCGCCTCGGCCTACGCCGCCCTGAGCCTCGTCGACGGCCTCACGCGCCTCCTCCAGCAGGCGTCGGTTCCGGAGGACACCGCGTCGATCGTCGCGCTCGTTGCGGTCACCGTGATCCTCGCCCTGTTCACGATCGTCTTCGCGGAACTCGTGCCCAAGACACTCGCCCTCGCCAACCCGGAGCGCTACGCGCTCGCCCTGTCGCGCCCGATCGACTTCCTGGCGCGGCTGCTCGGCCCCGTCGTCGTCCTGCTGACCTGGCTGACCCGCACCATCACGCGGGTGCTCGGCTCGGAGGTCTCGTCCGAAGCCGCGATCACGGCCGAGGAGCTCAGGCTGATCGTGGAGCGCGGCGGCGAGCAGGGCATCCTCGAGGCCGAGGAGGAGCAGATGATCAACGCGGTCATCGAGCTCGGCGGCCGGCGCGTCCACGAGGTCATGGTTCCGCGAGTCTCGATCGTCGGCCTGCGCGCGGACGCGACCTTCGAGGAGGCCATCGATGTCGTCGTCGCCGAGGGCCACTCGCGGATCCCGGCCTACGAGAACTCGCTCGACGAGGTCGTCGGCATCCTCTACGCCAAGGACCTTCTGCCGTATCTGAAGGCCGATGCGGGACCGAGGCCGGCCCTCCGGAAGCTGCTCCGGCCCCCGGTCCTGGTCCCGGAGTCGATGACCATCGACGACCTCCTCCACGAGCTGCAGCGACGCAAGGTCCACATCGCGATCGTGCTCGACGAGTACGGCGGGACGGCCGGGATCGTGACCATCGAGGACCTCCTCGAGGAGATCGTCGGCGAGATCCAGGACGAATACGACGTCGAGGAGCCGGTGGTCGTCCGGATCTCGGACAACGAGGCCCGGATCGATGGTATGGCCGACGTCGATGAGCTCCGGGAGCTGTTCGACATCCAGCTCGACCTCGAGGACGAGGAGGAGTACGACACGATCGGCGGCCTGCTCTATCACCGGGTCGGCGGCGTCCCCTCGCCGGGCGACACCATCGAGGTCGACGGGCTGCGCCTGACGGTGGAGACGACCGATGGCCGACGGGTCGGGAAGGTCCTCGTGGTCCGGCACGGTGCGAGCCGCGGCGGGGCCCGCGAGGACGACGACCGCTAGATCGGGGGCCTTGCCCGCCCGGTCACGCCCCGCGCGGCCACGGGTCAGCCAGGCGGCACGAGTCAGCTAAGCGGCGATCACCCGAACGACGATCTCGTGGAGCCGCGCCCGTGCCTCCGGCAGGACGACGCCGGCGGCGTCGAGCTCGGCCAGCGCCCGGTCCCGGTGGAGGCGCGCCTGCTCCCGGGTGTACTCGTGCGCCCCGCTCCGGTCGAGGATGTCGATGACCTCCTGGATGGCGGCGCCGGTCGCCGCGTGGTCGCGGTAGAGCTCCATGAGCCGCGCCCGGTCGGGTGCGGAGGCGTGCTCGATCGCATAGATCACCGGGAGGGTCTTCTTGCGACGCGCGACGTCGGTCGGCTCCTTGCCAGTCGCCTGTTCCTCGCCCCAGATCCCGAGCAGGTCGTCGTTCAGCTGGAAGGCGAGGCCCAGGTCCCAGCCGAAGTTCCGGTAGTGGGCGATGACCTTCTCGTCGTCGGTCGCGAGGAGCGCGCCGGCCTCGATCGAGGCCGCGATGAGGGCGGCCGTCTTGCGCCCGATCATGTCGAAGTAGAGCTCGACCGACATGGCCGTGTCGGCCTCGCTCGTGGCGATGTCGATGTACTGGCCCTCGCACAGCGCCACGCAGGTCTCGTCGTACAGGCGCATCAGGCGCAGGACCTTGTGGTCGCTGAAGCCGAGGTCGGTCAGGCGATGGAGCGCCACGCGGCTGAGGCTGAACAGCATGTCGCCGGTGTTGATGGCCTGGGGAATGCCGTGCAGGGTCCACAGCGTGGGGCGGTGCCGGCGTTCGCTGTCACCGTCCTCGATGTCGTCGTGGACGAGGCTGAAGTTGTGGCCCAGCTCGACGGCCGCGGCGCCCGGCAGGGCCGCGCGATGGTCGCCCGTGATCGATGCGTAGGCGAGGAGGCCGAGCAACGGCCGCATCCGCTTGCCCGACACGCCGGTCGACCCGTCGAGGCCGAGGTGATAGCGGCACTGCTCGTAGACGCCGACGGTCGACGGATCGTGGTCTCGCACCAGGCGGAGGATCTCCTCCTCGGTGTCCGCGATCAACTGGCCGAGATCGAGCTCGTGGGCAGTGGTCGACATCAGGCCTCCAGTGTAGCCGGGCCGGAACAAACGTGCGCTGTCTGAGTAGCCTGTTGCGGCGCGCATGAATGCGGGCTCGGTGGACCGGGGAGTGCTACCTTCCCGCCATGCCCGCGCCCCGTCGTTACACCACCGATGCCATCGTCCTGTCGCGCTTCGACTACGGTGAAGCCGATCGGATCATGACGCTGCTGACGCCCGGGGCCGGCAAGATCAAGGCGATCGCGAAGGGGGTCCGGCGCCAGACGTCGCGGATCGGCGGGAGCGTCGAGCCATTTGCGGAGCTCCGGCTCCTGCTTGCCCACGGGCGCACGTTCGATGTCGTGACCCAGGTGGAGGTCATCCATCCCTGGCTCAACCTCAGGGACGACCTCATCTCGTTCGGGACCGCGTCGTACATGGCCGAGATGGCCGAGCGGACCCAGGAGGAGCGCCACGTGGCCGAATCGATCTACGTCCTCCTGAAGCGCGGCTATGAACTCCTTGACGGCGGGATGATCCCGACAAGGGTCGCCCGCTGGTTCGAGGTCCACCTGGCCGACGAGCTCGGCGTGCGGCCGGAAGTCGACCGCTGCGTGGAGTGCGGCCGGCTGCTCGAGTCCGACGAGCACTACCGCTGGGTCCCGCCGCTCGGTGGCGTGCTCTGCGAGCGGTGTCCGGGCCCGCCCCACAACGTGGCCGGGCTCACACTCGAGGCGCTCAAACTGCTCAAGGCGTATCAGCGGATGGATGTCGAGGCCCTGGCCGCGCTCCGTGTCCGGCCGGAGGTCGAGCTCGAGGTCGAGAGCGCGATGCGCTCGTTCCTTGCGTACTCGCTCGACCGTCAGCCGCGGTCGCTGGCGTTCCTCGACGAGGTCCGGTCGGGGGAGCGGGCCGGCGAGCGGGCAAGCGAGCAGGCCGCGACATCGATGACCGTATCCTGATCGTGGTCATCGACCCGGCCACGGAGAAGGGCGCCCACGCGCTCGAGCGCCTCGCGACTTCGTTCGCAGGGTGGCTGACGACGGTCACGCCCGAGGGCCAACCGCAGTCGATGCCGGTCTGGTTCCTGTGGACCGGCGAGGAGATCCTCGTCTACGGCGATCATCGCGCGCGCCGCAACCGGAACCTCGAGTCGAACCCGCGGGTCTCGTTCCACCTACCCGACGAGGGCCGCGGCGGGGACATCGTCACGTTCGAAGGGACGGCGCGCGTGGACCCCGCGTACCCGGCCGCCGGCGACAACCCGACGTACCTCGCCAAGTACCGCGCGCCGATCAATGCTGACCTCGGCGGGCCGGCGACATTCTCCGAGGTCTACTCGATGCCCATCCTCATCACGCCGACGCGGATGATCGTCTTCCAGGGCTGAGGGAGCGCCGCGGCCTCCAGGGGAGCGCCCCGGACCCTGTGGAGCGCCGCGGACCTTGGCGGCGCATCGTCTGCTAGCATCGAGCGACTGACCCACCTCCCGCGACCGTCCCTGCCACGGCCGGTTGCCCCCAGGAGAGCCCCGTGACCGACCTTCCCGTCTCCGACCCGAACGAGGTCACGGCCGCCGTGCCCGACCTCGACACGATCGTCAGCCTGTCCAAGCGGCGCGGCTTCGTCTTCCCGAGCTCCGAGATCTACGGCGGGATCAACGCCGTGTGGGACTACGGCCCCCTCGGGGTCGAGCTGAAGAACAACGTCAAGCGTGCCTGGTGGAAGGCGATGGTCCAGGAGCGCAACGACATCGTCGGCCTCGACGCGGGAATCCTCATGCACCCCCAGGTCTGGGTGACGTCCGGCCATGTCGGCTCGTTCAGCGACCCGCTCGTTGAATGCGCGACGTGTCGGCGGCGGTATCGGCTCGACGAGCTGCCCGGCGCAGAGTCGCTCACTGTCACCGACCTCACCGACCCGACGGTCATCGAGCGCTACAAGCTCGTCTGCCCGAACGACGGCGGGCCGCTGTCCGCACCTCGCCGGTTCAACCTCATGAG
>SCTE01000273.1 GCA_004298915.1 Chloroflexota bacterium
GCGAAGACGTCGGACAGGGCATTCGCAGCCGCGATCTCGCCGAACAGGTGTGGGTCATCCACGAGCGGCGGGAAGAAGTCGAGCGTGCCGATGATCGCGAGGTCGGGCGACACGAGGTAGGCCGCGGCGTCATCGGGCGGGTTCAATCCGGCGAGCAGTTCCGGCGGGGCGGCATGCGCGCCGAGGCCGCGAAGGGCGTCAGCGAGCAGGTCGGCGCCGAGCTTGGCGGCACACCCGCCGCAGTCCGTCAGGTCGGTCAGGCGCATCGCGGGCTCGGCGCCCGACGTCGCGGTCTCGGTGGTCATGGCCGGATGATAGGCCGTGCCGCTCGTGGCCCACGCCGCGCGCCTCGCGCAAGCCGGCCCGGCCATGCCAGCCGGTGTCGTTGACGCCCTCTGGCTGCAATGGTTGACTGGATGCCCTAGCTGAGTTGCCGAAGCCGTGTCCGATCGCCTGCTCGTCGTCTCCAATCGCCTGCCCCTGACCACCCGCCGTGCTGGAACCGAGTGGCGTGCCGACCTGAGCAGTGGCGGCCTTGTGGCGGCCCTCACCCCGGTCATGGAGCGGGCCAGAGGCCTGTGGATAGGTTGGCCGGGTGACGCTCCGTCGGGCGACACGGAGGGGCGGGATGCGCTCCTCCGGTCGTGGGAGCAGGAGCACCGGTTCGTTTCCGTTGACCTTCCCGCCAAGATCACCCGTGCCTTCTACGAGGGCTACAGCAACAACACGATCTGGCCGCTGCTGCATGGCTTTCCGACGCTCGTCAGCTTCGATCGGGAGACCTGGCACGCCTACCTCGATGCGAACGAACGCTTCGCGGCCGCCGTCATCGAGCGGGCGAAGCCCGGGGACCTGGTCTGGATCCACGACTACCAGCTGATGCTCGTCCCGAGCCTGCTTCGAGCGGCCCGACCCGACATCCGGATCGGCTTCTTCCTGCATGTCCCGTTCCCACCCGCCGAGGTCTTCCGTATCCTCCCGCAGCGCGACGAGGTGCTCCACGGCCTGCTCGGCGCCGATCTCATCGGCTTCCAGACCCACGAGCACCTCGGGGCGTTCCGCCGGACGCTCCTCCAGGTCCTCGGAACCGAGAGTCGCATGGACCGGGTCGAGGTCGACGGACGCATCGTCGCTCTCGAGGCGCACCCGATCGGCATCGTGACCGACGAGTGGGAGCAGCTGGTCACGACGGACAAGGGCGTGGCCAGGCGCATCGCGGATCTCCGCGATCGCCATGCGGGCCGGCAGCTGGTCCTCGCCGTCGATCGACTCGACTATACGAAGGGGATCCCGGAGCGGCTGCGAGCCTTCCGGCACTTCCTCCTGACCCGCCCCGAGTGGCGAGGCCGGGTCACGATGATCCAGGTCGCGGTTCCCTCGAGAGAGCGAATCCCGCGCTACGTCGAGCTTCGTCGTGAGGTCAGCGAGCTCGTCGGCGAGCTGAACGGCGAGCTCGGGACCGCGACGTGGAACCCGGTGATCTACCTGCGGCGGTCCGTCTCGCGATCTGAGCTCGCGGCGCTGTACGCCGCGGCCGACGTCGCCTGGGTCGCGTCCCTGCGGGACGGGATGAACCTCGTCGCGAAGGAGTTCGTGGCCTGTCAGCGGGATCGCGCCGGCGTCCTGCTCCTGAGCGAGTTCGCCGGCGCGGCGGGTGAGATGGGCGAGGCGCTCCGGATCAACCCGTACGACGAGCAGGGGTCCGCCGACGCCCTCGAGCGGGCCCTGAAGATGCCCGAGGACGAACGCCGCGAACGGCAGGACGCCCTGCTGGCCCGCGTTCGACGGAGCAACGCCATCTCGTGGGCGGAGGGCTTCGTGGCCCAGCTGCGGACGGCCGCGGATGATCGGGACCTCGCCAGCGGACCCGTTGGCGAGCCCAAGCTCGTGGCGCTCCGCCGTGCCTACCGGTCGGCGAAACGGCGGGTCTGCTACCTCGACTACGACGGAACCCTCGTCCCTCTGGCGTCGCGACCGGCCGACGCCGTGCCCAGCCAGGCCGTTGGCGAGATCGTGGGATCACTGGCCAGGAAGCGAGGCACCACCGTGGTCATCGTTTCCGGACGACCGGCCGTCGACCTCGAGCGCTGGTTCGGCCATCTTCCGAGCGTCTGGCTGGCCGCCGAACACGGCGCCCTTCTGCGCGAGCCCGGCAGCACCGACTTTCAGTCGCTTCGCCCAGGCGCCGGCACGGAGTGGAAGGACCACGTCCGGCCGGTCCTCGAGCACTTCGCCGCGCGGGCGCCCGGGAGCACGGTCGAGGAGAAGGATTACGCGCTGGCCTGGCACTACCGCCTCGTTGAACCCGAGTTCGGGACGTGGCTGTCCAACGAGCTCGGCGTGACCCTCGATCAGCAACTGGCGGGCACCGAGCTCGCCGTCCTGCGCGGCAGCAAGGTCATCGAGATCCGCTACGCCTGGGCGAACAAGGGCGAGGTCGTGTCCCATGTCCGGTCGATCGGCGCAACCCCCGACTTCGAGTTGGCCATCGGCGACGATCGGACCGACGAGGACATGTTCGATCGCCTCCCGCCAGAGGCATGGACGGTTCACGTCGGCGGTGGCCAGACGCGAGCCCGGTATGCGGTGCCGGGTCCGCCCGCCGCCATCGCCCTGATCGCCGCGCTCGCCGGTGCGTCCTCCGCGGCGGAGCGCGCCGCAGACTGACGGCGCCGGAGGTCGGGCGAAACCGCCGAGCCCTCGTTCGGGAGCCAGTACGATGAGCCGGGAGTGGGTTCGGGCCGGTGCCCGGTCCGGTCTTCAAAACCGGTGGCGCGGCGCCCGGCGTCGCGCGGTGGGTTCGACTCCCATGCACTCCCGCCAGGGTCTGGAGGAGCTCATTGCCCGCGAATTCCATCTCCGCCGAGCCCGGTCCGCGCCGGAACCCGCCGAGCGTCGAGCGGGTCCTCGCGGCGGCACGCCCCGGAGCCGGCCCGAGGGACCCGGACGCCATCCTGGCCGCGGCACGGGCGGTCGTCGATGACGAGCGGGCGAGGATCCAGGGCGGCGCCTCGGCGCGGACGATCGAGGCGCTCGGCGCCCGGGTTGTCGCCGTGCTCGAGGCCTTCGACGGGCCGCCGGACGCCGGCGAGGGCGAGCGCGGGACCCCGCGGGTGATCAACGCGACCGGCGTCATCGTCCACACGAACCTCGGCCGCGCGGCCTGGCCCGATGCCGCCATCGAAGCGGCCCGCCGGGCCGCCCACGGCCCAACGCTCCTGGAGATGGATCGCGTGACCGGCCGTCGTGGGCGGCGCGATCGGGCCGCCGAGGACCACCTGATCGCCCTGACCGGCGCCGAGGACGCGCTGATCGTCACCAACAACGCGGCGGCGATCGCACTCGCCGTCGGGCTCGCGGGCCGTGGTGGGGGCGTCGCCGTCTCGCGCGGCGAGCTGGTCGAGATCGGCGGGGGCGTGCGAATCCCCGAGATCCTGCGCCGGGCCGGCGTCCGCCTCATCGAGGTCGGGACCACGAACCGGACGCGTGTCGCCGACTTCGAGGCCGTCCTCGACGACCCGAGGTCCCGGATTCGCGCGGTGCTTCGAGTCCATCCCTCCAACTTCGTCCAGTCCGGGTTCGTCGAGGCGCCGGACCCAGCCGACCTCGCCGATCTCGCCCACCGTCACGGCGCGATCGTCATCGACGATCTCGGGAGCGGCGCGCTCCTGCCGACGGAGCGGGTCGGGCTGGCCCACGAGCCGATGCCGCGCGAGCGCCTGGCCGCCGGCGCCGACATCGTGACGTTCTCGGGCGACAAGCTCGTCGGTGGGCCCCAGGCCGGCCTGGTCGTCGGTCGAGCCGATCTCGTCGCGAAGCTCCGCCGGGACCCGCTGGCCCGGGCGATGCGACCGGACAAGACGATCCTCGCCGGCGTGGCAGCGACCCTCGCCCTGTACCGGGGCGGACGGGCGCAGATGGACATTCCCGTCTGGCGGATGCTCGCGACGCCGGTCGCCGAGCTCCAGGAACGAGCCGAGTCCCTGGCGGCCGGCCTGCCGGCTGGCGCCGCCCGACCCACTGATCTCGAAGCAACCGTCGGTGGAGGCTCCGTGCCGGGGCAGTCCATCCCTTCCGTCGGCGTGGCACTCGCGTCGTTCCCGGGCCGATCCGCGACAACCCTCCTGGCGGCACTGCGCGCCGGCGAGCCCTGCGTCGTTGCCCGGATCGAGCGCGATCGGGTCGTCCTGGACCTGCGGACCGTCGACCGGTCCGAGGATCGCGCCCTCGCGGCGGCCATCGCCGACGCCCTCGCCGGCTGATCGCCGATGACCGTCGTCATCGGCACGGCTGGGCACATCGATCACGGCAAGACGACGCTCCTGCGGGCCCTCACCGGCATCGATGCCGACCGGCTGCCCGAAGAGCAGCGCCGCGGCATGACCATCGACATCGGCTATGCCCACCTGGATACCGAGGATGGAACGTCGATCGACTTCGTGGACGTGCCGGGCCACGACGCGCTGATCGGGAACATGCTCGTGGGAGCGGGCGAAATCGACGCCGTGATGTTGGTTGTCGCCGCGGATGACGGCCCGCGGGCGCAGACCCTGGAGCACCTCGAACTCGTCGACGCGCTCGGCCTGGGGACCGGCATCGCGGTCGTGACCAAGTCCGACCTCGTCGATCCGGACCGGACGGCAGCGGTGGTCGCCGAGACCACGGACCTGCTGGCCCGGACGAGCCTTTCCGGTTCCCGGGTGCTTCCTGTTTCGGCTGCCACGGGTGCCGGTCTCGCAGACCTCCGGGCGGGGATTCTGGCGCTCCGCGACCGGATCGACGCGGAACAGGCGGTCGCGGCGGTCGGGCCGGGGCGCCTCGCCGTGGATCGCGCATTCGTCGTCCGCGGCCGAGGGCTGGTCGTGACGGGATCGCTGCGCGGCGGCGAGCTGCGGGTCGGCGAAGGGCTCCGGCTCGAACCTGGCGGCGCCAAGGTTCGGATCCGCGGCCTCCACGTCCATCACGGACCGGTCGAATCCGCGGCACCCGGCCGCGTCGCGATCAATCTCGCCGGCGCGGAGCTCGACGACGTCCGACGCGGCATGGTCGCGACCTGGGGAGCCGGGATCGAGGCGACGTCCCGGGTCCTCGTCGCGCTGGGACGGCCGCCACGCCTTGAGCGTCCCGGATCGAGGGCGAGCCGGCCGGCATGGCCGCCGATCGATGGCACGCGCATACGGATCCATCTCGGGACGGCGCAGGTCGATGGGGTCGTCGGGGGCCGCGGCCGGGACGCCGTGGAGCTGCCCGACGGGCGGGTGACGGCCATCGTTCGCCTCGCTGAGCCCGTCGCGACCTTCGTGGGCGATCGCGGCGTCGCGCGCCGCCCGTCACCAGGCGATGTCGTCGCCGGCTTCGAAGTCCTCGATCCGGACCCATCCCGAGGGGCGTCGCGCCGGCGCGCCACGCCCGAGCGCCTTGCCGCACTGGCCGCAGCGGTGGGCGACGCGGACGCGGATTCGGCGGCCGACGCGCTCGTCGGCCTCCACGGGATGCTCGGCGTCGGTCGGATCGAGGCGGTGGAGGCGGCACTCGGGCGTTCTGGCGGGCCCGTTCATACGCCCGGTCGGGACGGCCTGGTCGTCGCGCCCGACATCGACGCCGAGCTCTCGCAGGCGGCCATCACGGCCATCACGGCGTTTCACGCAACGCAATCCGTGGAGCCCGGCGTGCCGACCGGCACGATCCGACAGCACCTGCGAACGACGCTCCGGCGCCATGCCACCGTCCGCCGCGACGATGCCATGGCCGCTGACCGTGCCCTCGACGTCGTCCTCGAGGACCTCGTTCGTCGCGGCAGGCTCGCCCGGGACGGGGATCGATTGCGCGACCCGAGTCGCGCCACGGCGATGCCGCCGGCGTTGAGGACGGCCATGGATCGCCTCGAGGTCGCGCTCGACGTGCCCGCGCCACCGGACCTCGCGGCGGCCGCCAGCGCCGCTGGTTGTCCGCCCGAGGGCGTCAGAGCGCTCGAGGCCGCCGGACGCATCGTTCGGATCGAGGCGGACCTGGCCTGGGCCACGCCGACGTTCCACCGGCTCGCCGCGACTGCCCTCGACATCGCCCGGCGCGAGCCGCTGACGCCGGCTGCCCTGCGCGACGCCACCGGCACCAGCCGGCGGTACGTGATGCCGCTCATCGAGGATCTCAACCGTCGCGGCATCCTCGCGCGGACGCCGACCGGTCACGTACCGGGCCCGCGCGCGCCGCGAGCATCACGGGCTCCGCTCGAACCGGACGCCCCGAAATGATGCAGGCTCTACCGATGCTCGACGATGTCACCGCGATTGTCCTGGCCGGCGGTCGATCCTCGCGGTTCGGATCGGACAAGCTGGCCTTCGAGGTCGACGGACGGCCGATGCTGGACCTCGCCATCGCGGCGGTCGCGGCCGTGACTTCGCGCGTGGTGGTCGCGCTGGCACCGGGCGTCGCGGCGCCGGCGACACTCGAGGCGACGAACCTCGCCATCGCCCATGACCCGACGGCCTACGACGGGCCGCTCGCGGGCCTTGCCGCGGCCCTCGCCGGCGTCGATACTCCGGTCGCGCTCGTCGTCGCGGGAGACATGCCGCGAATGGTCCCGGCCGTCCTTCAGCGCCTCGCCTTAACTGTCGGACCGGGACGATCCGTGGTCAACCTCGAGGTTCCGCGGCGGATCCAGCCGTTGCCCATGGCGGTCTCGGTCGAGGCCGTCCGGCCTGCAGCAACGGCGCTCCTCGAGCGCGGTGAGCGGTCGCTCCGGTCGCTGCTCGTGGAACTCGGCGCGACCTCGATCCCGGCTCCGGTCTGGCTCAGCCTGGACCCCGCCGGGTCCACGATCCTCGACCTGAACCGTCCCGGCGACCTGCGGGGCTAGGAAGCGCCAGGCGCCGCCCGGCTCAGCCGGCCTCGAGCGCGGGTGCCTCGAAGACGAACGCCCCGCCGACCACCGTCCCGACGACCGAGGTATCGCCGATCGGGCCGGCGTCTGGTGCGTCGATGTCCCGGTCGAGGATTGCGAGATCGGCGAGCCTCCCGGCGCCCAGCCAGCCGGCCTCGTCCTGGCGGTTGACGAACGCCGAGCCCACGGTCGCGGCAGTGAGCGCCTCGTCGAGCGTGATCCGCTCCGCGGGCAGGAACGGCTCCGCATCGCGATGCTCGGGCCAGACCCGTCGGACCGCCACCTCGATCTGCGGGAACGGGTCGGCCGTGCTGACGGTCCAGTCCGAGCCGAAGGCCAGTCGTGCGCCGGCGCGGAGCAGCGAGCCGAACGGGTATTGCCACTGGGTCCGCTCGGGGCCGAGGAACGGGATCGTGAGCCGGTCCATCTGGGCCTCGTGGACGGCCCACAGCGGCTGCGCGTTGGCGACAACACCGAGCGCGGCAAACCGAGGCAGGTCGTCGGGATGAATCAGCTGGATATGGGCGATGTGGTGGCGGGCGTCCCGCTCTCCGTTCGCGGCACGGGTGGCCTCGATCGCATCGAGTGCCTCGCGGACCGCCCGGTCCCCGATCGCGTGATAGTGGAGCTGGAATCCGCGCTGATCCAGGTCAATCGAAAGCTGATTCAGTTCGTCAGGCTCGAGCGTGGTCATGCCGATGCCGCCGGTCGGCTCGCCGCGGGCATCGAGGTACGGGGCGAGGAGCGCCGCGGTCCGATTCTCGAGGATGCCATC
>SCTE01000030.1 GCA_004298915.1 Chloroflexota bacterium
GCCGGTCGCGGTCCAGGACCGCGGCCGGCTTGCCGTCGACCGCGGCCACCACGTGCGGGGTCACGAGCGTGCCGCCGTTGACCATCGCGGCGTACGCCGCGGCGAGCTGCATCGGCGTTACGGCAACGCCCTGGCCGAAGCTCCCGTTGGCGAGGTCGATCTGTCGCCAGGTCTTCTGGGCCGGATCGCGGACCAGGCCCGCGACCTCGCCGGCGACATCGACGCCGGTCTTCGCCCCGAACCCCATCCGCGCCCAGACGTCGTGGAGGACCGTCGCCGCCTGCTGGGTGGTCTTCGCCAGGCCGAGGGCCACGCGCGCGGCCACGACGTTTCGGGAAAAGGCGATCGCATCCTCGAGGCGCATCGAGCCCATCGCCTTGTGGTCCGCGTCGGCGATCCTGGTCTTGCCGTTGTCGAGCTTCAGGACGCCCGTGTCGTCGAACTTCGAGGCGAGGGTGGTCGTCCCCGATTCGAGGCCGGCGACGACCGTCAGCATCTTGAACACGGACCCGGGCTCGTAGACCTTGGAGACGACCGGATCGATGAACCGGCCCGGATCCTCGGATCCGACCGCCCCGTAGTCGTTCGCGTCGTAGGACGGGTAGGTCGCCTCGGCGAGCACGGCACCGGTGTACGGGTCGAGGACCACGGCCGAGACGCTCTTCGCCTTGTCCGACAGCCAGGCCTGCATGACCTCCTGCTCGAGGGCCAGCTGGAGCCCGGCATCGATCGTCAGCGACAGGTCGGACCCGGGCGTCCCGGCCTCCACGACGCGCTCGGTCTCGCGGACGGCATTCCCGTTCGCATCGCGATCCGATTCGATGACCGTCGGCGTCCCGGCCAGGAGGTCCTGGTAGTACTGCTCGACGCCATATTGGCCCGCTCCCTCCCGATTGACGAAGCCCAGCAGATGTGCAGCCATCGAGGTCAGGGGGCCGCCGCCAGGTTGCGGGTACTGGCGAATCTGGGCCGATTCCACGCTCAGGCCCGTGATCTTCATCGCCGCGGCCTGGGCGAGGATCGCATCGGTGTCGTCGGGCGCGAGATCCTTCGCGATGACCAGATACGTGCGGTCGGTCATCAGGCGGAGCGCGAGTGCCTGGGATGCGACCGGGTCGAGGCCGAGCCGCGCAGCGAGGAGCGTGACGAGATGGGCGCGGTCCTCGGCGGTGAGTCGCTTCGGGTTGGCGATCAGGCGGTCCCGGGTGACGCTGTCGGCGAGGATGATCGTTCCGCTTCGGTCGTAGATCGCCCCGCGGACGGCCGGCACGGTCGTCTGGAGGTAGATCTGCTTCTGGGCATCGGCCGCGAGCCGCTCGCGCTGGGAGACCTGCCACCAACCGAGCCGCGCGACGAGGGTGCCCGCGGCCAGCACGAACACGATCAGCAGGAACGTGAGGCGCCCGCGAGAATCCGTCCGACCGAGAATCACCGACTGGCTCCGACTGCCCTAACGGGCCGGGATGATGATTGGCGCGTCGAGCTGGCCGAGGCCGTTGTCGAGTCCGATCTTCCGGATCGCCGGTTCCGAGCCGAGGCGGTCGATGTCCGATCGAAGGTCCTGGCGAAGGGCCTCCATCCGCCCGTACTCCGAGCCGAGGCGGACGATGTCGTAGCTCGTCGCCGAGACACGAACGCTCTGGCTCAGGGACAGGAAGGCCAGGACGAATGCGACCACGATCGCCGCCAGGGCCGTGCCGACCCGGGTCGGTCGCCCGGCGCGGACCAGCCCCGAGCTGGATCGTCGCGTGCTCCTCGTCCAGATCGACGGGACGTGGACATCGAACGCCGGGCGTGGCAACTCGAAGCCACGGCGACGAGCTCCCTGATAGGCGGCCATCAGTCGCCGAACCCGAAGCGCAGTCGCGGCGCTCGCGGGTCCATGAACGAGAGTGGATCGGCCTGGGTCGCGTCGGCGACCTCCGCCCAGTTCAGTTCCGGGCGCCCCCGGTCAACCCGGCGGTCGTGGCGCTCGTGGACTTCGTGCTGGCGTCGACCGTATGCGCGGCGGCGGCTGGTCTGGTGGCGCTTGCTCATGGGGGCTCCTCCTCCCGTGGCGTTCGACGGCTCCTCCCCGTCGATCCGCTGCGTTGTCTAGGCGGCCAGGCGTTCCGCGACCCGGAGCCGTGCGCTCCGAGCGCGTGGGTTGAGCGCGATCTCCTCCTCTCCGGGGACGATCCCCTTGGGCGTCACGAGCCGGACCCTGGGGGCGCGGCCGCACACGCAGACCGGGGCTTCGGGCGGGCAGTTGCAGCCCCGCCGCTCCGCCTGGAAGAACTGCTTGACGATCCGGTCCTCGAGCGAGTGGTAGCTGAGCACCGCGAGCCGCCCACCCGGGCGCAGCAGGTCGAGGGCTCCGGCCAGCCCTTCGGCCAGGGCGTCGAGCTCCTCGTTCACGGCAATCCGCAGCGCCTGGAACACGCGCGTCGCCGGATGGACCCGGCGCCGTCCGGCAACGCGGGCCGGCGCGGCGCGTTCGACGAGCGCGGCCAGCTGCTCGGCCGTCCGGATGGGCGCCTCGGCACGGGCCTCGACGATTGCCCGGGCG
>SCTE01000274.1 GCA_004298915.1 Chloroflexota bacterium
GTCGCCGGATCGGCCTCGGTCGCTCGCTCCTTCGATACCTTGGCTACCTGATTTCGTGGTGGATCTTGGGGATCGGATTCATCTGGGTTGCCTTCGATCGAAAGAAGCAGGGATGGCATGACAAGATCGGCGGTACGGTCGTTGTACGGCGAATGAACTGATCGTGACCACCCAACGCGAGATTCCCGGCTGGCAGTCCGACGTGCGTCAGGACCCCAGTGGGGCGATCCCCGGCTGGGATTCGGGTACTCCGGACCTGGGTCGTGACCCGGCGAAACGTGGCATCGCCGCCCGGCTTACAGAATCGGCACAGCAGTACCGGACAGGCGGGCGACGCATCGTCGCGCTGGCACTGGTCTTTCAGGGCGTATTCAGCATCCCAGTCCTGGTCGAGCTCGTTCTCGTCGTCCGGCGTGATGTTGGGTTGTGGTCGCAGATCCTATCCGGGCACTTGGATGCAACCTGGAGGTCGACGCTCGTGTTGGCCTCGGGCCCGTTCCATGACCTGGCGCTGGATCAGGCGCTGATGGGGGTCGTTCTCGGCATCAGCGCGCTGGGCGGCTTCCTGGCGATGGCGGCCATTGCACTGGCGGTGGTCGATCAACCTGAAACGGACCGGTCTGTCCTGGGCCTGGCGCGAGATACGATCAGCAGGAGTCGTTCGATCTTCCCGGCCAGCATCGCCCTGATCGGCGTCCTCGGCGCGTTCTACTGGCTTCAGGGGCGATGGCTCTCGGGCTTTGCCTTGTCTGGCTTTGGATATCCAGGAAATGGACGGTTCGACGTATCGGCAGCAGGGGTCGCCGTAGCCTTCGCGATCGTGACCCTGATCGTCGAATTCGGGCTGTTCTATGCCGTCGTGCGCTGGTCAGTAGCCGTTCCGGCGCTCGCTCTCGAGCGCCTCTCGCTTCGAAACGCGCTGCGCCGTAGCAGCGAGCTGACCAAGGGCCGCCGCCTGTCGATTCT
This sequence comes from Chloroflexota bacterium, assembly GCA_004298915.1. Classification (GTDB taxonomy): domain Bacteria; phylum Chloroflexota; class Limnocylindria; order Limnocylindrales; family CSP1-4; genus UBA5189. The sequence goes on from SCTE01000274.1 coordinate 967, forward strand.
TTGGCTGTTCATCGTCGCCGGGTTCGCGCTGACCCTGGTCGCTTCTGTCCTGGTCTACGGCCCCGCCATCATCGTGGTCATCGCCGGATGGGGCTTTGATGCCATGGTCGCCAGCATCATGATCGGTGCGATCGCGACCGTCGCCCTCGGTGCCCCATACATGGCGATCCTCGTAGCGATTCTGTACCGCGACCTTCGTGACGCCGGCCCGCGGCCCCGGAACGATGTTCCTCCGGTCCCGCCGGGCTGGGGTTCGGCATGAGGTGACGTGATGCCATTGCCGGTGGGTTCCTGCTCGTCGGGGCCTCGTCCATGTCGGACTCGCTACGCTAGTCGGCGCGATGGCTGAGCTCAGGCGCTCCTAACTCGCGAGCGAGGCCTTCACCACGAGTTCGACGTTGCCCTTCAGGGCAATCGAGATCGGGCAGTTCTCCTTGGCGTCCTCGGCGATCGTCTCGAACGTCGCCAGGTCGATCCCGGGAACGTCACCGACGACGGTCAGCGTGCTGGTCGTGACCTTCCAGCCGCCACTCGCGTTGTCGAACAGGACCTCCGCCCGGACATCGAGCTTCGTGGCCGGCGTGCCGTTCTTGGCGAGGCGGGCGGAAAAGGCCATCGAGAAACAGCTCGCGTGGGCCGCAGCGAGAAGCTCCTCGGGCGACGTCTTGCCGTTGTGGGGGCCAGTGCGAGCGGCCCACGAGACGGGCATCCGCGCGAACACGCCGCTCGAGACGTAGTCGATGGTCCCGGCGCCGGTCTGCAGGTCGCCCTTCCAGGTGACGCTGGCATGTCGGGTTTCGGCCATGATCGGAACCTCCAGGCGGCTGCGGGACGACGCGATCGGTTGCGCCCATCCTCCCACGGTTCGCCGGTCCGGGCGCCGACGCGCCGTCCCCGGCTCCCCGCCGGAACCGCCGTGGGCCAGCTCAGGTCCGGAGTGCCGCTCTCACCATCGTCACGAACGGGCGATGGGCGACGGTGCGCGGTAAGGCGACCCGTGCCATGCCGCCGAAGTCGCGATGGGCGGCGATCGCGTGCGCGAACGCGGCCGGAAAGGCCGGGTCGGCCATCGGATCGAACCCCGGCTCCCACCACAGGCCCGTGATCCGGAGGACGCCGGCACGCCGTTCGATCCGCGGCTCGATCCGTCCGACCAGGCGATCGCCGTACAGGATCGGGAGGACGTAGTAGCCCCAGCGCCGTTTCTTCTCGGGAACGTAGACCTCCCAGACATAGTCGAAGTCGAACAGCCGGCGGAGGAGATCACGGTCCCAGCACAGCGGATCGAGGGGTGCGAGGAAGGCGACCCCGGGCTCGATCCCGCCCGGCGAAGCCCCCGTCGCCACCTCGTCGATGGCCTGCTCGAGCATCCCCAGCTCGCCACCGACGACGAAGCGTTCACCCTTGAACCCATCGACGACCACCGGCACGAGACGGCCGCTCGAAACGAGTTCGGTCCGCAGGTCCGCTCGCTCAGCGGCGTTGCGCCCGGTGCCGTACCACAGCTCGCTCTGGCCACCACTGCCGAGGAGGCCATTCGCGCGGTAGCGGGACAGCAGTCGGTGGCTGCGTTGCTCGCGTTCCGGGACCCGCGACGCCAGGAGCTCGGCGGGAAACAGCCGCTCGACCAGGTCGTACACCCGGAGGTTGCCTTCACGCCGGGCGATGCCGACAATTCCGGCTTCGGCGAGGGCCTCGAGAATCGCTCGCACCTGGTTCGTCGGGCGCCAGTACCAATCGATCGCGCCCCGGGGACCAACATCGCGCGGCAGCAGCGGGCCGCCCTCCCGGATCCGGGTCAGCATCTCCTCGACGAGGGGAGCGTGTTCGTCGAAGGTTCCGCCCGAGTGCTCCTCGTGGTTCCGGTCCCAGGTCAGCCGGTACCACGGCAACTCGGCCGTCGGGACGATCGACAGCATCTTGTTGTACGTCTCGTACAGGGCCCGATCCTCGTACAGCCAGCGATCGGTCCACTGGCGCCGGTACCCGGCGACCCGAGCCAGCAGGACGAGGTCGTGATTCCGTCCGGCGATCTCGAGCGGGTCGAACTGGAGCGAACCGATCCGGTCCATGACTTGCAGCACACTCTCGGGCTCGGCCGGAAGCTGGCGCGGCGGCGCGAGGAGGTGGCGGACGACGAGGAACCGCCGCGCGACGTCGCGGCTGAGGGTCCGGGGCGCGCCCGGTGACGGTGCTGGCACCGGGGATCGTAGCGGCCCGACCGCCCTCGTGAGCGCCACGTCTCTGGCCCGCGACGCGCCGCAGGTTGACCCTTCCAACCTACTACGCCACGCGATACAGTCCTCCGCAAGCCGCGAGCCTCCCGGCGCGCGCCCAGGGCGAAAGGCGTGGTGACCCAATGATCATCAGGTTTACCGATCTCCTCCGGGATCTCGCGCGCGGGGGCCTGGCAGGCGTCCTCGCCGGCGTCGTCGTGGGCGGGCTTGGTGGA
>SCTE01000275.1 GCA_004298915.1 Chloroflexota bacterium
GGCGATCGAGCGCGCGGTGGCGCTCGCACCGGATGTGGTCCTCATGGACATCAACATGCCGGACATGGACGGCATCGCGGCCACCGAGCTGCTCGCCGTCAAGGTCCCGACGGCGGCCGTCGTGATGATGTCCGTCCAGGGCGAGGCGGACTACCTTCGACGGTCCATGCTCGCCGGCGCCCGCGAGTTCCTCGTCAAGCCATTCAGCTCCGACGAGCTCAATGCGTCCATCCGACAGGTGTGGACGCGTGAGCGCGACAAGATGGCCCGGATCGGCATCACCGCGGCCAACGCCGAGGCTGCCCAGCGGGCCGCGTCAGGCCCGTCGGCCGATGGCGGGGTCGTCGTCGCGGTCTTCAGCCCGAAGGGCGGCGTGGGACGAACCACGGTCGCCGTGAACCTCGCGGTCGCCGCGGTGTCGATCGGCGGCAAGCGCGTCGCCCTCATGGACGGCTCGCTCCAGTTCGGCGACGTCGGGGTGCTGCTCAACCTCAACCCGAAGAGCAAGTCGATCGCGGACCTTGTCCCGGAGCTGAACGCGGGCGAGATCGAGTCGATCGACACGTTCATCATCGACCACTCCTCGGGCGTCCGGGTCCTGCTCGCGCCACCGTCACCCGAGGCCGCCGAGCATGTCACCGCGAACCACGCGAAGCGCGTCCTCGAGCGCCTGCGGACGGACAACGACCTGACGATCGTGGACTGCCCCGCAACCTTCAACGACACGACGCTCGCGATCCTCGACGAGGCCGACGTCATCCTGACGATCCTCAGCCTCGAGATCACGAGCATCAAGAACATGCGCCTGTTCATGGAGGTCACGGACCAGCTCGGGTACGGCTCGGACAAGATCCGGATCGTCCTCAACCGGGCGGACGCGGCCCTGGGGATCCGGGTCTCGGATGTCGAGAACTCGATCGGCCGCAAGGTCCAGCACACGATCGTCAGCGACGGGCGGAGCGTGGTCTATGCGCTCAACCGCGGCGTGCCGTTCTTCCTGAGCAACCGCGAGGCCCAGGTCTCGCAGGACATCCTCCGGCTGGCGAACGCGATCGTCGGCACGGAAGTCAAGGCCGCACCCGCGGCGATCAAGGCATCTTCCAAGGCAACAGCGAAGAAGTCGCTGTTCGCGTGGCGGTGAGTGACATGAAGACACGGCCCTCGGGGGCGAGGAAGGGGTTGCGGCAATGTCCCTGCTGAAGCGTATTGAGAGCCAGCGACCGGGCCAGGAGCCCGCGGCGGGTTCCAACATGCCCGTGCCCGCCGGTCCGGCCGGGGGCAACCCGAACGCCCCGGCGCCGGCTGCGCCTCGCCTGTCGTCCCAGGCCCCGGTCCGCGAGTCGTTCCGTGACGTCAAGTTCCGGATCCAGAGCCGGGTCATCCAGGACCTGGACCCGAAGCTCGACCTGTCGAACCAGGTCGAGGTCCGTCGTCAGATCGAGGAGATCTTCGGCAAGGTCATCGACGAGGAAGGCCTGGCCCTCACCCGCGCCGAACGCGTCCGGATGCTCGAGCAGATCACGGACGAGATCATCGGCCTCGGGCCGCTGGAGCCGCTCCTCCGCGACGAGTCGATCACGGAAGTCATGGTCAACGGACCGCGCCAGGTGTACATCGAGCGTTCCGGCAAGCTCGAGCTCACCAACGTCGTGTTCCAGAACGACGACCACGTGATGCGGATCATCGATCGGATCATTGCCCCGATCGGTCGCCGCGTGGACGAGTCCTCGCCGATGGTCGATGCCCGCCTGACCGACGGCTCGCGCGTCAACGCGATCATCCCGCCCCTGTCCCTGGTCGGGCCGGTAGTCACGATCCGGAAGTTCGCCGCCACGCCGTTCACCGTCGATGACCTGATCCGCTTCGGTACCGCGACCCCCGAGATGTTCGAGTTCCTCCGGGCCTGTGTCGAGGCACGCCTCAACGGTTTCGTGTCGGGCGGCACCGGTTCGGGCAAGACGACCACCCTGAACGTCCTGTCATCGTTCATCCCGAACGACGAGCGGATCGTCACGATCGAGGACGCGGCCGAGCTCCAGCTTCGCCAGGAGCACGTCGTCACCCTCGAGTCCCGGCCGCCCAACATCGAAGGCAAGGGCGCGATTCCGATCCGCGAGCTCGTCCGGAACGCACTACGGATGCGACCCGACCGAATCGTCGTCGGGGAGTGTCGTTCGGGAGAGGCGCTTGACATGCTCCAGGCCATGAACACCGGCCACGACGGCTCGCTGTCCACGGGCCACGCCAACTCGCCGCGCGACATGCTGTCCCGCCTCGAGACGATGGTCCTCATGGCCGGCGTGGACCTCCCGGTCCGGGCCATCCGCGAGCAGATCGCATCGGCCGTGGACATCATCGTCCAGCAGGCGCGCATGAAGGACGGCACCCGTCGCATCACGCACATCACCGAGGTCCAGGGCATGGAGGGTGACGTGATCGTGATGCAGGACGTGTTCGTCTTCGAGCAGACCGGCGTCATCGACGGCAAGATCCAGGGTCGGCTCAAGCCGACCGGCATCCGGCCCAAGTTCGTCGAGCGATTCGAGACTGAGGGCATCCACCTGCCCCAGGGCGTGTTCGGGTTCTAGGGCTGGCCCCGAGGAAGCATTGACGTGACCAACATCACCCTCATCATCGCCGTCGTCGCGGCGCTCGCGATCCTCCTGATCGCATTCGGCATCGCCTCGAGCGGCAACAGCTCGGGCGTGAGCGACCGCCTTGAGCGCTACGCGTCGGGACGCCAGGACAAGAAGAAGGCGGACAAGCCCGAGGGGCTCGCCGACCTCCTCGCCCAGAGCGCGGCCCTGGCCACGCTCAACAAGGCCGTCGAGCAGCGCGACTTCGGCGCGAACCTCGCCCGGGAGCTCGCCCGTGCCGACCTCAAGCTGAAGGTCTCCGAGTACCTCGGCATCTGGGCGGCGACGACCATCGGCACGCCCGTGCTCTTCTTCGTCCTCGGGTTCGTGATCACGAGCCTCCAGAGCCCGATCGCCCTGATCGGCGGGTTGCTGCTCGGCTTCGTCGCCCCGCGGATCTGGCTGGGCCGCCGCAAGGCGGGCCGCCTGAACGCGTTCAACAAGCAGCTCCCCGACACGATCACCCTGATTGCCAACGCGCTCCGCGCCGGCTCGTCGTTCCTCCAGGCGATCGAGCTGGTGGTCCGCGAATCCCGCCCGCCGGTCGCAACGGAATTCGGCCGGGTCATCCGCGAGGTCAACCTGGGCCTCCCGTTCGACGCGGCCATGGAGAACATGGTCCGCCGGATGCGGTCCGACGACTTCGAGCTGATGGCCACGGCCATCAACATCCAGCACTCCGTCGGTGGCAACCTCGCCGAGATCCTCGACTCGATCGCGTTCACGATCCGCGAGCGCGTCCGGATCAAGGGCGAGATCCGGACCCTCACCGCCCAGCAGCGCCTGTCCGGGTACGTCGTCGGGCTGCTGCCGTTCGGCCTCGCCGGCTTCATCTACCTCGCCGCGCCGACCTTCTTCGATCCGATGTTCGACAGCAAGGTGGCCGTCGCCGGCCTGCCGGCCGGGATCATCATCCTGGGCTTCGGCGTCCTGATGATGATGATCGGCTTCTTCTCCATCCAGAAGATCGTGGACATCGAGGTCTAGTGCGATGCCCGTAGCGTTGATCGTCGCCGTCGTCGCCGCCCTCGCGATCCTGCTCATTGCCTATGGGATCTCCAGTGGCGGACCGGTCGACCCGGTCCAGGCCCGCTTGACCCAGCTCGGTGCCAGCCAGGCGCGAACGCTCGAGGAAATGGAGCTCCAGCTCCCGTTCTTCGATCGGACGATCAAGCCGCTCGCGGCTCGCATCTCCGCCCGGTTGTCGCGGAGCACATCCACGAGCCTGACCGAGCGCACCGAGAAGCGCCTGGCCCTTGCCGGGAACCCCGGCGACATGCGCACCGCCGACTGGCTCGGCATCAAGGTGATCGTCGCCCTCGTCGTGGCCGGCTTCATGTTCGTGTTCCTCGGGCTCCTCGGGCAGAACTTCTTCGGCGGCATCGCGTTCGGCCTCGTCGGCCTCGGGTTCGGCTACCTCCTTCCGGAGTTCTGGCTGGGCGGCAAGGTGAAGGCGCGCCAGAAGGCGATCCTCCTCCAGATCCCCGACGCGCTCGACCTCCTCACGATCTCCGTTCGGGCCGGCCTCGGTTTCGATGCCGCGCTGGGCAAGGTCGTCGAAAAGATGGAGGGTCCACTCATCGACGAATTCCGTCGGGCGCTGGCCGAGGTCCGCGTCGGCAAGGTCCGGCGTGAGGCCCTGCGGGACATCATCCCCCGCACCGAAGTCCAGCCGCTGACCAACTTCGTCGGGGCGATCATTCAGGCCGAACAGCTCGGCGTGTCGATCTCCAAGGTCCTCCAGGTCCAGTCCGAACAGCTCCGCATCGAGCGCCGCCAGCGGGCCGAGGAACAGGCCGCCCAGGCGCCGATCAAGATGCTCTTCCCGCTCGTCGGCTGCATCTTCCCGTCGCTGTTCATCGTCATCCTCGGGCCGGCCATCATCCTGATCATCGCCAACCTCGGCGCGACGAATCAGTAGCCCGCCGGTGGGCGCCCGGAACCTGACCCGCGATTCGGTCCTCGCCGAGCGGGTCGAGGTTGCCGATTCGCTCTGGGCACGGTTCATGGGCCTGATGGGGCGCCCATCGATCGAGCCCGGCTTCGGGCTCTGGCTCAGCGGGACGAACGGGATCCACATGTTCTTCATGCGGTTCGCGATCGATGCCGTCTTCCTCGCGAGGCCAGACGCGGACGGACACCGTGCCGTCCTCGCGACGCGGCGCGCGGTACGGCCCTGGGTGGGCCTCGTGCCGCTCGTCCGCGGGGCCGACGGTTGTCTGGAGCTGCCCGTCGGGGCGATCGACGCTTCCGGGACGGTGACGGGAGACCTGATCCGGCTGTCCTGAGCGATCCGGGTCGTCGGTCGCGTCGGCCGGGCTCGGCCGTCCACCCCGCGGCCTCCGCTGCCCGCCCCGCCCGCGGTGCAATTCGGTGGTGAACGCGAGATGACCGCGCGCGATGCGGTCCCGCGGATGATCGCCCAATGTCGACGTACGAGCGAATCGCGCATCGCATCGGTGAGGCAGCGAGCCAGGCGCTGGACCTGGCGCTGCCCGCGGTGTGCGCCGGCTGCGGGCGCGAGGGCCGGGCCCTGTGCGGTGAATGCGAACCGGCCATCAACCTGCGCGCGCTCCGGCCGCCCGGGCTTCCGATCGGCATGCCCGGCGAGACGCCGGCCCCGCTCGCCCAGGTCGAGTGGTGCTCGGGCTTCACGGGTGTGACCCAGCGCGCCCTTCACCGCCTGAAGTACAGCGGCGATCGCCGTCTCGCGGTCCCCCTCGGACGCGCCGTGGCCCGCCGCTGGGCGCACGCCGGTGCCGGTGGCGACGTCCTCGTCCCGGTCCCGGCCTCGGCGGATCGGGTCCGCGACCGTGGCTACGACCAGGCGAACCTGATCGCCCGCGCCGCGGGAGCTGAGCTCCGGCTACCGGTCCGGCTCGAGCTGCTGGAGCGGACGCGCCGGACGGCGGCCCAGTTCGACCTGGATCGGGCCTCGCGGGGCCGGAACGTCCGCGGCGCGTTCCGGATCCGGCCCGGGTCGTCCCTGCCTCGAGGCAGCGGCCCCGACGGGGCGCCGTGGATCGTCCTGGTGGACGACGTCCTGACGACCGGCAGCACGCTGGCGGCCTGTGCGCAGGTGCTGCTCGACGCGGGCGCCTACGCCGTCTCGGCGGTCACGGTGGCCCGCGAGCGCTGATTCGGCGGCTCGCGGCAGAGCTGGCCGCCGGTCCCCGGGCCTCCCGAGGCTATACTCGGCTTGCGGGCGCGGGCGGCATCGCCCATCCGCACCCGAGGCGCACCGACCACAGACGAACCGTGCCGAGCTCGGGAGGTCCAGCGGTGAGAACCATCGTCAAGGGCAAGAACTTCGACGTCCACGACAGCGACCGCGAGTACGCCGAGCGGAAATTCGCCCGGCTCGAGCGCCTGCTGGATGACCGGAGCGAGGCGATGGTCGAACTGTCGATGGAGCAGCATCGGAGCAGCGATGACTCGCACATCGTCGATGTCACGCTCATGATCGATGGCCAGGTCCTGCGCGGACGGGCGGCTGCAGCCACCCATCGGGCGGGCATCGATGTCGTCGTCGACAAGGTCGAGCGCCGCGCGGTCGATTTCAAGTCGAAGCCGCGCCTGCGCGCCCGGCCCGAGCAGGAGAAGGCCATCCTTCGCCGGATCGCCGACGGCGAGGCCGACGGAGGGCGCCCGCGCCGGATCGTCAAGGTCAAGCGCTTCGACATCGAGCCGATGTTCGTCGAGGACGCGGCATCCCGGATGGACGAGCTCGGTCACGATTTCTTCGTGTTCGTCAATGCCGAGTACGAGCGGGTCGCGATCCTCTATCGACGCAACGACGGCGACCTCGGGCTGATCGAGCCGATGGTTGGCAGTGGCGCCGAGTTCGAGGCCGGACGCTCGCGGGGTCGCCGCTCAGGTTGATCAGCGAGCCTCGCGCCTCGGGACCACTCGCCGGTAGACCATCCCGTCGCGGGCAGCGAGGCGGAGGTCCACGAGCGCTCGCCGGATCGTCGCGACATCGGGAAACCACAGCGCGAGGCGCATGTTGAGGTCCCGTTCATCGACGCGCTCGTCAGGGTCCGGCAGCACCTGATCGAGCAGGTAGCGGTACACGACGAGCTTCTTGCGCTCGCGCGCCGGGATCGACGCCAGGCGGCCATCGCGAATGAAGGCGCGCAGCACGCGGGCCTCGAAGTCCGGTTCGTCCGCTGTCCAGGCGGGCGGAGCGGACGCCGCGAGTGGGGTCGTCGCCGGTTCGCGATCCTGGGCCATGGGTCGCATCGTACGATGTCCGCGTGCTCCCCCAGACCCGTCACCGCCGCCTCCGCACGAGCGACGCGGCATTCACCCGTCGCAGGCCGTGCCGATGACGACACCGCCGGATAGCCGGCCGGGTCGGGGCGCCCATGGCGTGCGTGGCGGCCAGGGTCAGCCCGGGAGCCGCTTCGGAACCGGCCCCGGGGGACGGCGGGGTCCGTCGGGAACGCCGATCGTCCCGGACGAGCTCCAGGTGCCAGCCCGGCCCGTCGGCGCGCAGAGTTCCGGTGACGCACCCGGAACCGACGGCGGCCGCGGCACGTTCGGCGGTCGCGTGCGCTCGCTGGCGAACGCCATCTTCGAACGGGACTGGCTGGTCCTGCTGGTCATCCTGGCCGTTGCCGCCGTGGCCCGAATCCCGGGCCTGGCGACCCGTGGCGACTTCGACGGGGACCAGGGCCACGACTTGCTCGTGCTGCTCCGGTTCGTCCGCGACGGGCAGGTCCCGCTCCTCGGCCCGCCGACCTCGATCGGCGAGTTCCACCACGGCGCGGCCTACTACTTCCTGTTCGCGCCACTGGCCTGGCTGTCGAATGCCGATCCGATGGCGATCCTGGCGGGCATGGCCGCGCTCGGGATCGCCGCCGTGGGCGTGACCTGGTGGCTGGCACGGGCGGTCGG
>SCTE01000276.1 GCA_004298915.1 Chloroflexota bacterium
CACGAGATCGGCACGCAACGGATGGCTGTCCATCTGGATCGCCGAGAGGTCCGCGGTCGTGAGGCGGCCGGCCTTGGCCGTCAGCAGGTCCGTGATCCGCTTGGCGCGATAGCCCGGATCCCAGTCATCGCCGACGAAGTACGGGTACGAACCATCGACGGCGGCGTTGTTGGCCGACACGATGAACCCGCTCGGCGGGTCGTACTGCCACGGAAGGTCGTCGAACGGGATGTAGCCGGTCCATTCCTGGGTCCCGGACGCACCATCCCGGACGCGATCACCGGTCTTCTCGCCGGCCCGGATCGGGACGAGACCCGGGAACTGGTAGCCGATGTGGCCATTCACGTCGGCATAGACGAAGTTCTGGCTGGGCGATCCGTAGTCCCGAAGCGCTGCCCGGAAGTCGTCGAAGGTCGATGCCGTGTTGAGGTGGAAGATCGCCGCGAAGGCGCCGTCGGGCTCGGCGGTGGCGGTCCATCGCAGCGCGAGCGGCTCCTGGTCCTTGAGTCGCGGATCCACGTCGTTGAGGATCGGACCGTGGATCGTCGAGCGGACGGTGATGGTCTCGCTCGACCCTCCGGCAACCTTGATCGTCTCCGTCCGGGTCTCGAACGGGACCGAAGCGCCGGCGTGGATGTAGTGCGTCGGATCCGCCGGATCGAACGTCTCGCGGAACAGGTCCTGGACGTCCGGCCCGACGTTCGTCGCGCCCCACGCGATCCGGGCGTTGTGCCCCAGGATCACCCCGGGGACGCCCGGGAAGGACACGCCGGCGACGTCATAGGGGCACGCCGCGTCCACCTCGCGGCAGTGCAGGCCGTTCATGATCCAGACCGACGGCTCCGAGAAGCCCAGGTGCGGATCGTTGGCCAGGAGGGCGCCGCCGGATGCCGACTTCGATCCCGACACCACCCAGTTGTTCGAGCCGATCCCGTGATCGCCCACCAGGCCCGACGCGCCGTCGAGCCCGGCCAGGACCATGATCGATGAACCCGTGGCGGCCAGGCCGGCCCAGCCGGCGGCCGCATCCTTCGTCAGCGACGGGTATGCCGCCGCGGTCGTGACGCCCGATCCCGGTCCGCCGGCGGCTGCGGTTCCCGCCGCTCCGCCCGCTCCGGCGCCGCCGGATCCCTCGAGCCCGCTCGGGGTGATGACCGGCGCGGCCGGGTCGTAGGCCGGGAAGAGCGAATTCGTCAGAGCCGGGTCGCCGAGCTGTGCGTCCGCGAGGAGCCGGAAGATCTCGGTATCCATGTTGCCGCCGAGGTTGTACGACTGGACCTTGCCCCAGGCCGCCGAATCGAGGGCCGTCCATGGCTCGGGCGTGTAGCCGCCGAGCCCGCCCGCTCCGGTTCGCAGGCCCGTGACGACGAACGGCAGCGAGAACGACCCGTGCTGGTCGGCGATCCAGGCGTTGACGCCGTCGGCGTACCAGTCGAGCGCCTCCCGTGCGTCCTGCGGCATCGCCTCGAGGTCCACCTCGGCAGCCTGGCGCCAGCCGATCGTCCGGATGAACCGATCCTGGTCGAGGCTGACGGCACCGAACAGCTCCGACAGCCGCCCGCTGCTGATGTGCCGCCAGACCTCCATCTGCCACATCCGTTCCTGGGCATGGGCGTAGCCCTGGGCGAGGAACAGGTCGTGCGGATCGTCCGCCACGATCTCGAGGATCCCGTGTTCGTCACGACCGACCGTGACGCTGCCGTGGAGGCCGGGCACCTTGATCGTCCCGCTCGTCTGGGCGAGTCCACGCCCGGTGATCGCCCCGAGCAGCCCGATGACGCCGACGACGGCCACCACGACGACGGCCACGAGCACCTTGAGGGCCGATCGGACGATGCGCACGTTCAGTCTCCTGGTGGGATCGGGGTCAGCGGGGCAGTTCCAGGCCAAGCCCCGCGGCCTGGGCCGTGCGGAGGATGGCTTCGGCAAACACGACGTCCGACAGGCCAACCCCGAGCGGCGTGATCACGACCCGGCCCGGCGGTCGCGGCGTGGCATCGATGATCGCCTCGCCGAGCATCCCATCCGGGTCCGGATAGCCATCGAAGTTGCCGACCTCGCGATTGGCGAGGAACTGCTCGCGATGGTCCACCAGGAAGAGGGACGCGTCCCGTGCGACCTCGGCCGCGCAGTACGTCGCGTAGTCGATCGGGATCACCGTCGCACCGGGAGCCAGCCAGTCGTTGGTCATCCGCTGCCGCTCGCTCGGTGGCCCGAACGCGGCCGCCGTGAGGACGACGTCGGAGCCCTCGATGGCATCGCGCGGGTTCGCATGGACCGTGACGGATCCGACCGCGCCCATCGAGCGAGCCTGTTCGGCGAGCGATTCGGTCCGCCGGATGTCGGGATCGAACAGGTGGAGGTCGAGACCGGGCAGCAGGTGCCCGAACACCGGCAGGTGGGAGAAGCCCTGGACGCCGGCACCGATGATCGTGGCACGCACCGGGCGACCTTCGACCCGCGGTCCGAAATGCCGCCCAG
>SCTE01000277.1 GCA_004298915.1 Chloroflexota bacterium
CCAGGGTCGGCACGGTATGTACCTCAACGGGATCATGCTGATCTCGTCGGTCCTCGATCTGCTGACCGTTGACTTCAAGGAGGGCAACGACCAGCCGTACGTGCTGTACCTGCCGACGTACGCCGCGATCGCCTGGTATCACGGCAAGCACGAGGGACGGACACTGGCCGAAGTCGTCGCCGAAGCCGAGGCCTACGCGAGCGCCGAGTACCCCCGCGTCCTCGCGCGCGGCGCGCGCCTGACCGACGCCGAGCGCCGGACCGCCGTCACGAAGATCGCCCGACTGACGGGCCTGGCGCGGGCCTATGTCGAGCGGGTGAACCTGCGCATCGAGCACGTCCGTTTCTTCACGGAGCTGCTGCGGGCGGAGGGCCGCTCGGTCGGCCGGCTCGACGGCCGGTTTCTCGGCTGGGAGCCGGACGGTGGCCTCGAGCACATGACCGCCGATCCGTCCTACTCGCACATCGTCGGGCCGTACACGGCCGCGCTGAATCAGTACGTCCGGGCCGAGCTCGGCTACGAGAACGACCTTCCCTACGAGATCCTGTCCGGCGCGGTCCACCAGGCCTGGTCCTACAAGGAGTTCGAGGGCCGCTCCGTATCGGTGGTCAACGACCTCGGCGCCGCGATGCGGGCCAATCCGCACCTCAGGGTCCACATCGCCTGCGGCTATTACGACGGCGCGACCCCTCATTTCGCCGCCGAGCACGTCGTGGCGCACCTGCCGATCCCGGCCGAGTTGCGCTCGAACATCGAGTTCGCCCATTACGAGGCGGGCCACATGATGTACGTCCACGAACCGTCCCGGATCCGGCAATCCGCCGACCTGGCCGACTTCGTGAATCGATCGGCGGGGCGCGCCTAGCCCGGGGTACGATCTCGAGGCCGCGACATCGCAGCTCCGATGGAGCACTGGGAGGCCCACTCGCCCGTGATCCGACGAATCAATCCGCTCACCGCGTTGATCGCCTCCCCGATCGTGCGTCGGGTCGCGTGGCACACGCGACGGATTGCCAGCGCGGTCGATCGGCGCTTCTTCCTGAGCCTTGCCGAGGGCGCGGCGATCTTCGTCGGCATCGCGGCGCTCCTCGTCACACTGGTCGAGAAGCCCTGGTACGACGGCGTCGGCCCGACGATCGAATGGTTCGGCAAGTCGTTCAACTGGGCGATCTTCACCATCCTCGGCCAGGGCGATTCGGGCTACGTCACGTCACTCGGTGGCTTCATCGTGAGCTGGCTGCTCGTGCTGTTCGGCGTCGCGATCGTCGGGACCATCACCGGAGCGCTCGTGGCGCTCGTCATCGACTTCCTGCTCAAGGAGGGCCAGGGTTTGGGTGCCAGCGGCTACAAGGACCATATCGTCGTGTGCGGCTGGAACGCCACCGCGCGCGACCTCATCGAGGAGCTCAAGGGGGACGAGTACAAGGCCAAGGTCGTCGTCCTGGCGGGGGTGGAGAAGAACCCCGCCGGTGACGGCGTGTATTTCGTCCGCGGTGACACCACCGATGTCGAGGATCTCCGACGGGCAGGGATCGAGGAGGCCGCCGCGGCGCTCATCTTCCCGGCGGAACCGACGAACGAAGCTGACATGCATTCGATCCTGACCGTCATGGCCATCGAATCGGTCGCCCCGCAGGTCCGGACGGTTGCCGAGATCAACAACCCGCGCCACGTCGAGCACTTCGAGCGCGCTCGGGTGGACGAGATGCTCGTCACCTCGCGGCTTGCGTCACGCCTGCTCGCGCGATCGGCCCTCTATCCGGGCCTGACCGGCCTTGTGTCTGACATTGTCTCGGGCGGCGAGGGTTCCGAGCTGTATCGCGTGGAGCTGCCCA
>SCTE01000278.1 GCA_004298915.1 Chloroflexota bacterium
CGGGCGCGAGGATTTCGCGAGCCTGATTCTCCGCTTCTGAGCGACGGAATGCCGTCCCCTCCTCCGCCCTGACGAGGAGCATTCCGTCGAGCAGGGCGATGTAGGCCCGGGCCGTCGCCTGGGCGTCCATCCAGCGCGGCAGCTCGCCGCGGGCGATCCCCTCCTCGATGAGGAATGTCCCGGCCATCACGAGCTGGGCCCGTCGCCGCTGGAGCATCTCGCGAGCCGCCGGTTCGGCCTCGGCCTGCGCCCATGCCTGGACGAGGAAGTCCGCATCCCCAGGCCCGGCGGCACTCTCCTCGGCGCTGTCGAAGTAGAACCCGACGGCGATCGCGAGCCGGTCGGCGACGGTTCGGCCGTTGGCCAGCCTTGTCGCCAGCTCACCGAGCCCGCGGCCCGAGGCCAGGTCGCACGTCGCCAGGAAGAGGTCTTCCTTGCCCTTGAAGTAGGTGTAGATGGCTCCGACCGACAGCCCGCACTCGCGGACGACGTCCTGGATCGTCGCCCGGTGGAACCCGCGCTCCCCGAAGACCCGAAGGGCTGCGCCGACGATCCGCTCGCGGACTTCCTGCCCATGGGCGGGCGTCACCCGAGGCATCGACGGACCCGATTCAAAGCGAACATCGCTTCTCCATCGTACGGCGAGCGGGCTCGAATGCGCAAGCAGGACCGGTTGACAAGGAGAATGATCGTTCTCTAATGTTGACGCCGTCGACCTCGACCATCGGCGTCTGCGGGCGCCGTCACCGCCAGGGAAGGGATCCTGAATGTTCAGCCGATGGGGCGCGTTCGTCTATCGACGTCGCCGGTTCGTCCTCCTCGTGATGATCGCCATCGCCGCGGCGGCATCGCCGCTTGCGGCGGGCACGTCGGCGCAGCTGTCGGCGGGTGGCTGGCTGGACCGGAACTCCGAATCGGCGAGGGTCTCCCAACGGCTCCAGGCGGACTTCGGTGGCGGCCAGAGCGCGTATCTCGCTCTCTTCAAGGCAGACGCGCCTGGGGCTGACGCGCGGGGCAGCGACTTCCAGGCGGCGATCTCGACGACCCTGGCGCGTCTCGACGGAGACAGCAGGATCAGCGGGATCACGGGCTATGCCGAGACGCACGACGATCGCTTCGTGAGCGTGGCCGGCGACGCCGCGTACGTCGTCATCGGGCTCAACATGACCGACGACAAGTCGGTCGAGGCCGTCGATTCCATCGGGGCGCTGCTGGCGCCGCCGGCCGGCTACGAGGTCGCCCTGACCGGCTTCGGGCCCATCCAGAAGGACTCGGCGGCATTGTCGGAGAAGGACCTCGTCCGGGCAGAGACCGTATCGCTCCCGATCGCGGCGCTCGTGCTGATCCTCGTGTTCGCCTCGCTCATCGCGGCCGGCATGCCGCTCGTGGTCGCCGGCCTCGCGATCCCGACCTCCCTCGCGATCATCAACCTGGTCGCCCGCCAGACCGAGATGAGCATCTACGTCCTGAACATCGCGACGATGCTCGGCCTCGCGCTCGCCATCGACTACTCGCTGTTCATCACCAGCCGCTTCCGCGAGGAGCTCGGCAAGGGCCGATCCACCGAGGCCGCGGTCCAGATCGCGGTCGCCACGGCCGGCAAGGCCGTGGTCTTCTCGGGCATCGCCGTGGCCATCGGGTTGTCGGGCCTGCTCTGGTTCGAGGCGAGCGCGCTGAGCTCGATCGGACTCGGCGGGGCCATCGTCGTCCTGTCGTCGGTGATCTTCTCGATGACCTTCCTGCCGGCCCTGCTGGGCGTGCTCGGGCCACGGGTGAACGCCCTCTCCACACGAGGCCTGCTTCGCCGAATCGGGCTCGGCGGTGCGATGGACGGGCAGGTCCGCGAATCGCGCTGGGAGCGCGTCGCCCATGCGGTCATGCGGCGCCCGATCGCCGTGCTCGTCCCCGTCCTGGCGGTCCTGTTCGTCGCCGGCTCGCCGTTCTTCCGCCTCCAGCAGGGCGTACCGGATGCCAGCATCTTTCCCGCCGGGCTCCCGAGTCGCGACGCCTGGGTCGCGCTGATGACCGACTTCCGGCCGGGCGAAACTTCACCCATCACCATCCTCGTCGATACCCGCGGGGACGCCACGAGCCCCGCATCGATCCAGGCGGTCATGGACTACGCGGCCAGAGTCGATGCCATCGACGGCATCGATCGGGTCGAGGGACCGTTCGACCTGGTCGACCCCGCCACCGGCGCGGCGCTGACCGCCGATCAGGTGGCAGCGCTGTACGCGGCGCCGGCGGGGTCACTCCCACCCCAGCTCGAGGCGGCCGTCACGGGCCTCCGGTCCGCCTACATCCGAGACGGGATCGTGCGGATCGACGCGATCAGTCCGCTTGAGCCAGCCATTCCCGCCGGCACCGCGGTCATTCCGAGGGTCAGGGCGATCGAGCCGGGCGCGGCCATCGTGCGCGTCGAGGTCGGCGGTGTCGCGGCGGTTTCCGAGGACTTCCTCATCGCCCAGAACTCGCGCATGCCGTGGGCCATCGGGACGACCCTGCTGGCCTCCGCCATCATCCTGTTCCTGCTCTTCGGGTCGCTCGCGATTCCCCTCAAGGCCGTGGTCATGACCCTGCTGTCGCTGTCGGCGAGCTTCGGCGCCCTGGTCTGGATCTTCCAGGAGGGCAACCTCCATGAGTTCCTCGCCTTCAATCCGATCGGCTTCACGATCGCGGGCAACCCGATCATCATGTTCGCCGTGCTCATCGGCCTGTCGATGGACTACGAGGTCCTGCTCCTGTCCCGGATCCAGGAGTCGTACCGACGAACCGGCAACAACACGACCGCGGTCGCGGAGGGCCTCGCGAAGACGGCCGGGGTGATCACGGGCGCGGCGATGATCATGGTCGTGGTCTTCTCGTCGTTCGCGCTGGCGGAGGTCGTCACGATCAAGAGCATCGGCGTCGGCATGGCCATCGCCGTCTTCGTGGACGCGACGATCGTCCGGGTCCTGCTCGTCCCGGCCACCATGCGGCTCCTGGGCGAGTGGAACTGGTGGGCGCCCGGTATCCTCGGGCGACTTGCCGATCGGCTCGGGTTCAGCCATGTCGAGGACGAGGAAGTCGGGCCAGCGGTGCCCGCGCCGGAGGTCGGCGCGTCGCCCGTGGAGGCGTGAGCGCAGCGGGAGGGACGGATCGTGACGATGGATGAGGAACCCGGCCGGGCGACGCGAATCGGCGAGCCGACCGTCCACGCGTATGGCTGGCAGTGGGGTCCCGATGACGCACGTCGACCCGGGCTCCCATGGATCGGCGTCTTCCTGGTGGTATTCGGTGCCCTGCTGATCGTCCAGAACGTGTTGCCGGACTATCAGAACCTCGGCAACACCTCGGTCCTCGCCGCCGGAGTGGCGTTCCTGCTGGTGTGGGCGCTGCGACGCGGGACGGTCGCCCTGTATCTCGGGGCGTTCCTGACGGCGGCCGCCATCCCCGGGACGATCCGGGGCCTGGGCTATGCCATCGGGGCCGGTTGGGGCACGCTCTTCTTCGGGGTCGCGCTGCTGTTCATCGCGCTCGTGCGGGCGATGCGCAACGGCGGCTGGGGATGGCAGGCCATCGGCGGCGCCGCGCTCGTGCTCCTCGCGTCGTCGGAAATCGCCGTGCCCGAGGTGTCGAACCTCATCGTCCCGGCGCTCCTTGTCGTGTTCGGCGTGATCCTGCTTGTCCGGGGTCGCCGGTCCGCCTGACCGCGAGCTGCCTGCGGCGCCGTGACGCGACGAGCCGCCCGGCGCGGTCGACTACCCGCGGAGCGCGACAGACGACGTGACCTCGTCGACGACCGTGGCCACGCCATCGGCAATGCGGACCAGCTCCTCATCCGTGACCACGAAGGGCGGTCCGAGCAGGATCGAGTCGCCGTTCGTGCCATCGGCCATGCCCGTCCCCGGGTAGACGAGGACGCCGGCCGCGCGCGCGCCTCGAACGATCGCCTCGGTCACGCCGGCGCCTCGGTCGAACGGGGCGCGCGAATCACGGTCGGCCACGAACTCGAGTCCGACCATCAGGCCGCGACCCCGGATCTCGCCGACGTGGGGGTGATCGCCGAGGCGGTCGGCCAGGAGCCCGCTGAGCCGCGGGCCCTTCGCGGCGCTCGCCTCGACCAGCGACTCGGCCTCAAGGATCCGCAGGACCTCGCCGGCGACCGCGGCCCCGACGACGTGATGCGAGTAGGTGAACCCGTGGACGAAGCCGCCGGCGCGGTTGATGGTGTCGCTGATCTCGCCGGTCGTTGACGCGAACCCGAACGGCCAGTAGCCCGATGTCGCCCCCTTCGCGGCAGCCAGGATGTCGGGGCGGACGCCCCAGT
>SCTE01000279.1 GCA_004298915.1 Chloroflexota bacterium
GCTGTCTCGATCACGCACGTTGATCAACTGGAAGGACTGGATCTCGACGTCGGACCCCTTCGCCGACTTCGGGCCCGCGGCTTCCGACTCGACCAAGTCCGCGACCTCGCGATGGACCGACGCCGCCATCAGGACCTCGAGCGGCGGGGCGTTCTGCTCCATCGCGGTCGACTCGTCCATCGGCTGGCCGATGAGCACGTGCTGACCTTCCGCATCGCGTCCGAAGTAGACAACGCCTGTCGCGATGCCGGTCCGATTCACGAGCCGGACACCCCAGACCTGCTCGAGTTCATCGTTCAGGGTTGCCAGCGCCAATCGGCTTTCCGCGGCGGCCTCGACGGCACGGATGGGATCGTCATCACGACGGAACGGCAGACCGAAGACGGCGACGATCGCATCTCCGATGATCTTCTCGATCATGCCGCCATGCGACTCGAAGATCGTCCGCATGACGCCGAAGTAGCGGTTCAACACCTCGCGAAGCGACTCGGGGTCGAGCCGTTCGCCGAGTGCCGTGGAGCCCTTCAGGTCCGAAGTGACGACGGTGACGAGCTTCCCGCGCTCATCGGCCGATTCGTCGACGAGGGGGGTCCTGCAGCTACCGCACAGGCGTGCATCGGCCGGGTTCGACTCACCACACGAGGGACAGGCGAGCTCCTCCATCGGCCAAGTCTATCGGTCTCGCTGGAGCCGACAGCGACGAGGACACCGGCGGGGTTCGAGCCGCTCCCGATCCGGGTTGGCGTTTCGCGCGCGGGAGCGGGCGGTTCAGCCCGGAGGCGTTGAGCCTGCCGCCTTCGGACGGCGTCGTCGAAGGTCCTTGAGATCCCGCTGGTCGAGGCCCGCAAGTCGGATGAGGTCGGCATTGGCCGTGCGGGTCAGGCGCTCCTGGAGCTTCAGGGTGATGAGATCGTTCATCGCCGGGATATCCATGAGTCCCTTGAGGGTCGCCGCCGGTACCTCGAAGAGTTCTGTCGCCGTGTCGGCGACCACGTTCGCCGTGCGGGTGCTGCCGGTGATCGCGGCAATCTCCCCAAAGAAGTCACCCGCGTACATCGCTGACAGTGACCGTTCGTCGCCGCCCTCGGTCGGAATGCCCGCCACGACCTTGCCGTCGAGCAGGAAGAACGCCGAGTCGCCCGCATCGCCCACCCGGACGATTGCCGAGCCGGGGTCTGCCATCCGGACCATTGCACCGACGAGGAAGTCGGCCCGCCGCGAGACATCGAGATCGCCGAGCTCCGGGATGAGGCGCAGCAGCCGATCGAAGTCCGCCTCGGTGGCTGGGCGACCGGCGGGGGCGAGCGGGCCGGTGCTGGCCGTCCGCAGTAGCCGCGCAGCTCGCCGCCATTCCGCGGCCGGCGTACCGAGGCCCGGCATGAACTGGATCAACACGCCCGAACCGACGAGGACCAGCGAGGCGGCCACGACGAGTCCGCGGATCGGCAGGACGTCGGCAAGTCCAGCCATGGCCATGCCGGTCAGGAACACGAGATCGCGCGAGACGGCAAAGGCCGAGAACACGCGCCCTCGCATCTCGCGCGGGGTGTTCTTCTGGAGGATGAGCCGTCGGGCGACGCCGAGTGGCGCGTTGAGGAACCCACTGGCGACGACCATCGCGATCGCGAACGACATGTTCGGCGCCAGGCCGTAGAGCACGCCGAAGAAGCCCATGCCGATGGTCGCCACGACCATCCACTGGCCCTCGCGCAGGCGGTCTGCGAACTTGG
>SCTE01000280.1 GCA_004298915.1 Chloroflexota bacterium
CCCGGGCGACGCCCGGGGCCCCGGGATCAGCTGAGCCCGGCCAGCGCCGCGATGTCCGACGACTGGAGCGGTGACTCCCCGGCCAGCGATCGAAGCCGGTTGATCCGGTCGACGATCGCCGGATGGGTCGAGAACATCGAGCTCGAGCGCTCCTCGAACTTCTTGATCGGGTTGGTGAAGTAGAGGTGCTGGGTCGCGGGGTTGGCGACCTCGAGGACTTCCTTGTCCGTGGCGATCTTGGCCAGGGCCCGCTCGAGTCCCGCCGGGTTCCGGGTCAGCTCGACCGACGACGCGTCGGCCAGGTACTCACGCTGCCGGCTGACCGCCAGCTGGACGAGCCGGGCGGCGATCGGGGCGATGATCGCGAGGACGATCGCGACGATGAACATGATCGCCTGGAGTCCCCCACCCCCTCGATCCCGGTCGCCGCCGGACCGCCGTCCCCCGCCGAACATCGTGAACCGCAGGAAGAAGTGGGACAGCAGGGCCACCGAGCCCACCAGCACGCCCACGAGGAGCGAGAACCGGATGTCGAGGTTCCGGACATGGGACAGCTCGTGGCCGATGACGCCCTGGAGCTCCTCCCGATCGAGCTTCTGGAGCAGGCCCGTCGTGATGGCGATCGAGGCGTGCTTCGGGTCCCGGCCCGTGGCGAACGCGTTGGGTGCGGTGTCGTCGATCAGGTAGACCGCCGGCATCGGGATGTTCGCTGCGATGGCCAGTTCCTGGACGACGTTGATCAGTTGTGGCGTCTGGGAAGCGTCCACGCGCTTCGCGTTCGAGGCCGCCAGCACGAGCTTGTCGCCCGCGAAGTAGCTCCCGAGCGACGCAACGATGCCGATGACCAGGGCGATGACGGTGGTCCCGACCCCGCCGGTCGAATCGCCGGTCAGCGCGTAACCGATCGCGAAGCCGAGGGCGCCGAGCAGCAGGCTGACGAGAACTGCCAGGAGGAACGAGTTCCGGCGGTTCGCCGCCTGCTGGGCGAAGAACGTGGTTGCAGCCATGGTGGTGCCAGTTGCCCGGGCCGCACGGGGCCCGGTCCCTCGCTCAGCTGAGGCTCAAGTCCACGTTCGGGACGTTCGCAGCCTCGGGCTCGGCGTCGAAGAAGTCGCGCTTGGTGAAGCCGAACATCCCCGCGAAGATCAGGGCCGGGAAGGTCTGGATCGACGTGTTGTAGTCGAGGACCGACGCGTTGTAGTGCTGGCGGCTGAACGAGATCTGGTTCTCGGTCGTGGTCAGCTGCTCCTGGAGCTCGAGGACGTTCTGGTTGGCCTTGAGCTCGGGGTAGTTCTCGACGACCGCGAACAGCGACCGCAGGGTCGAGGTCAGGGCGTTCTCGGCCTGGGCCTGCGCTGCGACGCCCTGGGCACCGGCGGAGACCGCGTTGGCGCGGGCCTCGGTGACCTTGGTCAGGACGCTCTGCTCGAAGCCCATGTAGCCCTTCACGGCATTCACGAGGTTCGGGATGAGGTCGTGCCGGCGCTTCAGCTGGACCTCGATCTGGGCGAGCGCCTCATCAACCCGGTTGCGACGTCCGATGAGACCGTTGTAGATCCCGATCACGAACACCGCG
>SCTE01000281.1 GCA_004298915.1 Chloroflexota bacterium
GAAGAATCCGGTTGTCACGAAGGCGCCTACCCAACCTCGATCGAGGCGGGAGACAGTCCGAGCGAGGTCGAGTCCGCTCGTTGGTGGCGCAGATCCTGCGACGCATTTCGCCTGCCCTAACACCACAAGCTTCAGTGATCCAGAGCCGACTCCGAGGTCCAGCCGGCTGACGAAATCGATGCCTCCATCGCCGGCCCGTTTCGTGATCCAGCCTGGATGATATTGCCCGCTTTCCTTCAAGAAGCTTCCGACAATTTCTGACGCCAACCCCTCAAAGCGATGCTCGCCGACGCCTTCGAATGGACCCAACCGCTTGTAGTGCGAGATCACTGTCTGGAGCGCGGTATCCGCGGCCGTTCCAGGCTCAGGCTTCTGTACATCCGGGCCCACAGCCGAGAATCGACTTACTCGTTGCCGGACGCGCTCGACGGCTCGATCACCTTGATCTACCCAAGTGCGCCAGGACAAAGGCGCGAGGGCGTTGGCCTGCTCCACCGACTTCGTCGGATCCCGTCGGGCGCCAATCCATTCCCACGGCAGCGTGAGGCTCTCGTTGCCGAGATCAAACAAGTTGCAGTCGAATACGTAGTTTACGAACCACCGATCTTGGCGATCCACCTGCGTCGTTAGTTGTGCTCGCTCAACGACCCCGAACCCGATGAAACGCCAAAATCCCTTCGCGTGACCTTCGTGAACGAGGCTCTCGAAGAAGAGAAGCGGCGCGGCGCGAATTCGGTCCTCTCGAGATGCGGCTCGGTGTAGCGGGAACTCGGCCATGACCGCGCGATTCCCGGGCGGATCCAGTGGGTTGGGGCCAAGCGTCGCCTTGTTGTCACCGTAGTACCGGACATGACCGACGCTTGGATTGAGTTCGTCGTGCCAGGGCGTCCAATCGGAGCCAAACCGATGCGGCTTTGATGCGATGAGGATCGCGGGTCGTCGCCACCCATCGACTGCCTTGATGCGAGTCACCGAGTCGATCCCATGATCGAGCTGGACTCTCCCGGCGTCGGCGAGGCCCGGCCAGTTTGGCCATCGAGTTGCGTTGAAGATATTCCGAACGCCATCGATGAACTCGACATCTGGGCCCGGGCTGGGCTTCTTGTAGCGGTAGAGTTCGAAAAGCTTCATCGCTCCGGCAGCATCCCGCCTGAAAGGGTCGAACTCCAATCTACGTCCCGGGCGCCAGGCTCACAACTCACAACTCGATTCCCGACTTCGCCCCAGCTTCCGCCAGCTCTGCCAAGCGCCGCCGATACGCGATCGACGCCCGATCCGGGCCTGCGATGTGCAACTCCGCGCTGAGATCGACCGGGAGCGCCTCGGGGCGCTGTGATTCGGCGATCGGGCGATCCTGGTCCAGGATGACCGCCTGGAAGGCGGCGAGCTCGGCATCGGCGGAGGGATCGAGCTTGTAGGTCCGGGCGTTCCAGGTGAACGACCGGCAGCTCCGGGCCGACAGCGGCGCGACGGCCACGAACAGCACGAACCGGTTGCCATCGGGCCGGTCGGCCGACGGCGGCAGGCGCTGGTCGAGGGTCACCGACAGCGGCAGGTGGAGCGTGTAGGTCGTCGGGTCGCGCTGGACCACCGCCCCCGGCGCGACGTCACCCTTGACCGATGCCTGCGGTTCCTCGAGGGCGATGTCGAATGAGATCGTCGTCCCGTCGTCCCGGACCTCGTGCTCGGGGCTGAGCGGCTTGCTGCGATCGCCGAGGATGCCCTCGTGGACCCAGGGGAAGTGGCTGAAGTCCACGAAGTTCTCGACCCGCCGGGCCGCCGAGCAGGCCCAGTCGTACGTCTCGATCGGGATCGTCCGGATGCCCTCGACGCCCCACCAGGTCGAGGCGTCGGGGAGGGGATAGACAGCCTCGGGCGCCTCCCAGCCGCCGGGTCCGGGCTCCAGCAGCACCCAGACGAGCCCGACCGCGATCGACGTCGCAAGGCGCTCGACCCGTGCCCGGGCCGGGATCGATCGCCCGTGGACGGCCGGGATCCGGCGCACGATCCCGCGCCGGTCGTAGCTCCAGCCGTGGTAGGCGCACACGAGGCACGGCTCGCCGACCGTGCCGCTCCCATCCGGGGCGGGCTGCGACCCGTCGTCCACCCAGCCGAGGCTCAGCGCCGTCCCGCGATGGACGCACAGGTCCGGGAAGCACGCGATGTCGTCGCCCAGCCGCACGACCACGAGCTGCTCGTCGAGCAGGGTGACGGGGAGCGGGCGACCGCCGGCGGCGTCGAGCTCGTCCACGTGCGCCACGGGGTGCCAGCAGCGCCGCAGCGCCTGGTGGAGACGGGACTCGCCGGAGGCGTCGAGGTGGATGTCCATGGGTGAAGTATCGGGCCGCGACAGCCAGACCGATGGATGTCGGGGCGTCGTAACTCCAGGGTGAGCCGCAGCCAATCTCCGGTCGGTAGCGTCGGGCGATGCCTGAGGTGTCGCGGTTCTTTGGCATCGTCATTCAGATGTACCTCGATGATCATGTTCCGCCCCACTTCCACGCTCGTCACGCGGGAATGGAGGTCGTGGTCGCGATCGAGACGATGGCGATCCTCAGAGGTCGGCTTTCGCCGCGCGCGCATGCATTGGTCGTGGAGTGGGCATCGCTCCATCTGGAAGAACTCTCGGCGGACTGGGAACTGGCTAGATCGAACCGTCCATTGAAGCGCATCGCGCCCCTGCGCTAGCATCGGGTGTGATGTTGCTTCGCGTTCAATCTGCCGAGCCGCTCGAAGGTCGACGGCTGCGCCTGACCTTGACGAACGGTGCCGTTGTGGAGCGGGACGTCCAGGACCTGCTGTGGGGCCCGCTGTTCGATCGCTTGCGCTCCGACGACGCGCTCTTCCGCCGCGTCCGCGCGCGGAACGGGACGGTCGTCTGGCCGGGCAATCTCGACATCGCACCAGAGACACTCATCTGGGACGGGCTCGATCCGGCCGAGAGTGGCCGCAGCCCTGAACCGTTCCTGCGACCGCGTTCGCCCAGTCGATCGTCTCGCTAGCCCGCCTGGCCGGGATTCGATCGGCGAGGCTCAGACTCCAGCCAGGTGATTGACACGAGAGGGTCACTTGTGGCCATATATCCCCATGAAGCGCGTTGGGGTGGCCGAGCTGAAGAACAACCTTTCGCGCTACCTGCGCGCGGCCGAGGCGGGCGAGACCATCGAGGTGACCGATCACGCGAGAGCCTTGGCCCGGCTCGTGCCGATCGACGCCCCGCGGCGGGTCACGATCCGACCGGCGACCCGCACGCTCGCGGACATCCAGGCTCGTCAGATCGCGCCACTGCGGCTGGGCGTTGACTTGGGGACGATCCTCGATGACGAGCGCGCCGACCGCGTGCTCCCCGGCTGAGCGACGGTGATCGCGTACGTTCACTCGTCGGTCGTCCTCCGGATCGTCCTGGGTCAGCCGGACCCGTTGCCCGAGTGGCCCCACGTCGAGCGAGCGATCTCGAGCGAGCTTCTCCGGGTGGAGTGCCTTCGGACGATCGACCGGCTGCGAATCCGGGCCGGCCTCGACGATCAAACCGTGGCCGAGCGCCGCGGCGCCCTGCTCGAGACCATCGAGGCGATCGACGTCGTTGCGCTTGACGCCGGCATCCTCGGCCGCGCGGCAGAGCCGTTTCCGACGCTCGTAAGAACGCTCGATGCACTCCATCTGGCAAGCGCCCTGGCGATCCGCGAGGAGATCCCGTCCCTGGTGTTCCTCACCCACGACGTGACGCTTGGCCTCGCCGCCGCAGCAATCGGCTTCGATGTGCGCGGAGTCATGCCTGGCTGACTCGGGTGAGCCACATGGCACTCGCTACTCCCAGAGTGCTATCATAGTGCCATGAGAGTCGTGACAGCCCTTGACGTTCGTCGTCGGTTCGGCCAGATCATCGACGAGGCGGCGGCGGGGGAGCGGATCGTCATCGAGCGGGCCGGTCAGCCCGTGGCCGCCCTCGTGCCGCTCGCCGATCTGGCCCTCGTGGATCCCGATCGACGGCGGGCATCGCGCCTGGCCGCGATCGACGATGTTCGGCAACTCGCTCGGCGACGTCCCTTCGCGCCCGGCTTCGACCCGGTCGATGCCATCCGGGAAGGTCGACGGTCGCGCGAAGATCGAGTTCCCCGTCCCGGTCGGACGCCGTGACCTTCAGTTCCGGGCTACCTGCCGTCGTCGTTGATGCGTCAGCGGCCATGGCCTTTCTGGCGGGGGACGAGGTGTGGCTGAAGCGCTGGACGGCGTGGACGGAGGCCGAAGCCATGGTCCTTGCGCCCCCGCACTTTCCGGTAGAGGTCGCGAACGCCCTCCTGCGAAGTGCGAGGATCCCGGCAATCGACGCGTCAGCGCGGCTCGCCCGGCTGTATGCGACGGGCATCGATGTTGCCGACCGGGGCCTGCCGGGCCTCGTCGGCGCGATCGAGCTCGCGGATCGGCACGGCCTCAGCGTCTACGACGCGCTCTACCTGGACCTCGTCCTCGACGTCGACGGGACGCTCGCGACACTTGACCGGCACCTGGCTCGCGCCGCCGTCGCAGAAGGCGTCCAGCTGACCGCCTGACCTCGTTGAGACTTGACGACCGTGCGATAGATCAGTGATCATTCGCACATGACAGCCAACAGTGTGATTGCTGAGGCGAGACTCAGAGGACGGAACCAGCTGACGCTTCCGGAATCGGTCGTGCAGGCAGGTGGCCTGGCGGAGGGCGAGCGCTTCGCCGTCGAGATCGACCTTGCTGATCCGGACACCGTTCGACTGCATCGCCTCCGAACGAGCTATGCCGGTACCCTTCGGGATGTCTACGGGGACCCCGTCGCCGCCCTTGCTGAGGAGCGGAAGGACTGGCGGTGACGCCGGACTACCGCCGGCTCGAGGTTGCCGTTCCTGCGGAGGCCCTGATCGCGCTCGATGCCTCGACGACGCTCGCGTATCTCGCCGGCACGGAAGCCGCGAGTGCGGCGGCCACCTGGATCTTCGATGGCTGCCTGGCGACTGGCCGCAATACGGGAGTGCTTTCGACCCTGACCGCGGCCGAGTTGTTGGTCCGGCCATTCCGTGCTGGCGACGCGTCCGTGGCGAGCGTTGAAGGCTTCCTCCGGTTCTTCGCCTCGATCCGCCTCGCGGAGGTGACGTACTCCGTTGCTCGGACCGCCGCACGGTTGCGCGCCGTGACCGGGATCTCGATGCCCGATGCCATCGTCGTCGGCACGGCGATCGAGCTCGGTGCCGACATCATCGCGACGAACGATCGCGGGTGGCCGGCCGGCCTGGCCGGCGAGGTCAGAACGCTTCGGATCGTTCAGCTCGGTGACTTCGCCGCGTAGGATGCCGCGGGCTTGCCAGCAACCCAGCAAACCAGCATACTGGGCTCGTGAAGGTGACCCTCGACATCGACGCCGACCTGTACCGAGCCGCCAAGGTCGAGGCGGCACGGTCGGATCGGAGTGTCCGCGAGATCGTCGAGGAAGCGCTCGAGGGCTGGCTGCGTGCCGCCGAGGAGGCCGAGGACCGCGAATCGGCGAGCGATGCCCTGGCCGAATATCAGCGCGATGGCGGCGAATCGGCCGAGGCATGGTTCGGGCGCCTCGCCGCCGAGACGCAGGCAACGTACGGTGAGCCAGCCCCAGCCGCGCACGACGAGTGAGCGAGGGCCGCTTTCGGGTCGAGCTCGCCCCGGCGGCCCAGCGTCAGCTCCGTCGCCTGCCACCGGGTTCGGCGGCGGTCCTCCGCGGCCCGATCCTGGCCCTGGCCCTTGAGCCACGCCCGCAAGGCG
>SCTE01000282.1 GCA_004298915.1 Chloroflexota bacterium
CTCGGAAAGGGTGACAGCGAGGTGATCGAGGAAGCCCTCCGCCGGGATCTCGGGTTGGACCTGCTCGACAGACTCTGGGCGTCGAGCACCCTTGATGAAGTGGACGCCACGGCGCTCGCCGTCGAGGCGCAGCACCGCACTCGTCGCTGACCCGCCGGCCCCTCGGTGCGCGCCGTCCTCGACGTAAACGTGTTGATCTCGGCGATGCTCTCGCCGCGCGGCAACCCGGCGAGGTTGCTGGTCGCCTGGCAGGCCGCCGAATTCGATCTCGTCGTTTCGCCTGCGTTGCTCGAAGAACTCGCGCGTGCTCTGACGTACCCGAAGCTGGTCCGGCACATCGCGCCCGAGGATGCGTCGGCATTCGTCGCATGGCTTGCCCGATCGGCAGTCGTCGCCCAGGATCCCGAGGGCGTGTCTCCACTCAGATCAGCCGATCCGGACGACGACTATCTCCTGGCCCTCGCGCGCAGCGAGCGAGCAGTCCTGGTGTCTGGTGACGCGCATCTGACTACCCTCGCGGATCGTGCGCCGGTCCGGACACCGGCTGAATTCATGGCCACGCTCGACGCGCCTCGAACGAGCGAACGGGAGCCCTGAGGCTAACCTTCACGTAAACGGCAAGGTTTGCTTACAATGGGTTCGTGACGAACGAAACCATCGCCGCCGCCGCGGACCCTGCGGGGTCGGAAGCGGCGGCCGCCGAGGACGCGACGCCTCGCCTGCTTAAGATCGCCGAGGTCGCCGAGGAACTAGGGCTGACGGCCCGCGCGGTCCGGTACTACGAGGAACTCGGCCTGCTCAAGCCGGCCGCGCGATCCGAGGGTTCGTACCGCCTGTTCGACGACGACGACATCGAACGGTTGCGGTTCATCCGCGGGTTGCGCGACGACGCCGGGTTCAGCCTGGCCGAGATCGGCCGGTTGCTCGAGGACGAGGAGGCCCGCGAGCGGAATCGCGAGCAGTTCCGGGCAACCACCGATGTCGCCGAGCGGCGCCAGATCCTGCGCGATGCCCTCGACCGCGTCGAGCGTCAGGCCACGAGCCTGCGCGGCAAGCTGGACCGGATCACCGCGATGCTCGACGAGGTCGAGGCACGGCGCGTGCACCTCGAACGGCACCTCGGTGAGCTCGATGCCGGCCGGGCGTTGTCGCATCGGGAGACCGGCTCGTGACGGTCGGTGGCCCGCGCCTGGCGGCCGTCGCCCAGTTCCGGGGCTGGCGCGCGCTCCGCCATCGAAACTACCGGCTGTTCTTCGCCGGCCAGCTCGTCTCGCTCATCGGCACCTGGATGCAGAGCGTCGCCCAGGGCTGGCTCGTCCTGCAACTCACCGGCGACCCGGTTTATCTCGGCCTGGTGGCCGCGGCGCAGTTCACGCCGGTCCTCCTGCTCGGGCTGTTCGGCGGCGTCCTGGCCGATGGGCTCCCGAAGCGACGGACGCTCATGGTCACCCAGTCGATTTCGATGCTCCTCGCGTTCGTCCTGTTCGGGCTCACCGCCACGGACAACGTCGGGGTCGAGCAGGTTCTCGTCCTGGCACTCCTGCTCGGCGTCGTCAACGCCGTGGACATGCCGACCCGCCAGGCGTTCGCCGTCGAGATGGTCGGACGCGAGGACATCGGCAACGCGGTTGCCCTGAATTCGGCAGTCTTCAATGGCGCGCGGGTCGTCGGGCCGGCCATCGCCGGGCTCACCATCGGTGCGACCGGGATCGCCTCCGCCTTCCTGATCAACGGCCTGAGCTTCCTGGCCGTCATCGTCGCGTATCTCCGGATGAGCGACGACCAGCTCGCGGGTACGCCGAGCGAGGCG
>SCTE01000031.1 GCA_004298915.1 Chloroflexota bacterium
CCCGGCGATGGATCGCCTCGCCCGGGCTAGTCTCGTCGATCCACTCCTCCGCTGGATCGCGCTCGGGCGCCCGTATCTCGGAATCTGCCTCGGCCTCCAGCTCCTGTTCGATGCGAGCGACGAGGACGGCGCGGCGACGTTCGGGGTCATTCCCGGTCGGTCGGTCCTCCTCGCGGACGCCCCGACGCTCCCCCACATCGGCTGGAACCAGGTCGAGCGGCGCCGGGACCACCATCTCTTCGCCGGGATCGACCAGGCCGCGGACCTCTACTTCGTCCATTCGTACGCCGGCCGGCCCGAGGGCGCCGGTGCGGACGCCGTGACCCTCGCCGAGACCGAGCACGGGTCGCGATTCGTGTCGGCCATCGACCGCGGCAACGTCCTCGGTGTCCAGTTCCACCCCGAGCGGAGTGGCGGTACGGGGCTCCGGATCCTCGGCAACTTCGCCCGCTGGGCAACGGCGCTGGCCGCCGGGGCCGGCGCTGAGCGGAGCCCGGTCGGGGCCGGCGGAACGGCGGGGGGCGACTGAGGTGCTGCGACGCCGAGTCATTCCATGCCTCGATGTGGCCGACGGCCGCGTCGTCAAGGGCACGCGCTTCGTGGACCTGGTCGACGAGGGTGACCCGCCCGAGCTCGCGGCGCGCTATGCGGCCGAGGGTGCCGATGAGCTCGTCTTCCTCGACATCGGGGCCGCACCCGAGGGTCGAGGCACGCTCCTGGACATCGTCGAGCGGACCGCCCGCCGGGCGTTCATCCCGCTCACCGTCGGCGGTGGCGTCCGGACGGTCGAGGGCATGCGCCAGGTCCTCCGCGCCGGGGCCGACAAGGTGGCGCTGAACACGGCCGCGGTGGCGGATCCCGCGCTCATCACGGACTGTGCCCGCGCCTTCGGGCGACAGGCGGTCGTCGTCGCCATCGATGCGCGCCGGGTCCCCGGGACGGAAGCGCGACCCGCATGGGAGGTCCTCGTCCGGGGCGGCCGCGACGTCACCGGGCTCGACGCCGTGGCCTGGGCGATCCGTGCCGCGGAGCTCGGTGCCGGGGAGCTGCTGGTGACGTCGATCGACCAAGACGGGACCCAGTCCGGCTACGACACCGCGCTCCTCAGGGCCATCTCGAGCCGGCTGACCGTGCCGATCATCGCATCCGGCGGCGCGGCCGAGCCCGCCGACTTCGTGGCCGCCGTCATCGATGGCGGCGCGGATGCCGTCCTTGCGGCATCGGTCTTCCACCGCCGCATCCATGCCATCGCCGACGTGAAGCGGGCGATGGCCGCCGCCGGGCTTCCGGTGCGGCTCGCCCCCGGGGTCGCGGCATGAGCGGGCCGGCACCGGCCATCGAGCCGCGGTACGGTCCTGACGGGCTCGTGCCGGTCGTCGTCCAGGACGAGGCCGACGGACGCGTCCTCATGGTCGCCTACGCCGATGCCGAAGCGCTCGGGGCAACGCTCGCCACCGGCGAGCTGCATTTCCACTCGCGATCCCGTGGCCGCCTCTGGCGCAAGGGCGAGACGAGCGGCCACGTCCTGCATCTCGTTCGCCTCGACCTCGATTGCGACGCCGACGCGATCCTCGCCACGGTTCGCCCGCACGGCCCGACGTGCCACCGCGGAACCCGAAGTTGCTTCGATGCCGACGAGTCGGCGGCGGGCTCCACGACACCGCCGACCCAGGATTTCGCGTGGCTCGAGACCCTCTGGGCGACCATCGAACGCCGCCGCGCCGAGCGACCCGCGGGCTCCTACACGACGTCGCTCCTCGATGGCGGGGTCGACGCCACGGCGCGCAAGGTGACCGAGGAGGCGACCGAGGTCCTCATGGCCGCCAAGGACGATGCCGCCGCCGCGTCCGCCGGCCACGACCGTGCCGCGACGTCAGGGGCGCTGGCCGGCGAGGCCGCCGATCTCCTCTTTCACACGCTCGTGCTGCTCGCCGAACGGGACCTCGAACCGCGCGCCGTCATCGAAACGTTGCAGCGCCGCCACGCCGGCTGACCCGCCGAAGCCTCGCCGCCTACCCGCCGAGGCGGCCGATCTCGCGACGCCGCTTGCCGATCCGGACCTCCCACCACGCGCCGCCGATCGGGGCGGGCAACGCCGCCGCCGGATCGCGAATCGGTTCGCCGTTGATCGTGAGGCCGCCGTTCTGGATCATCCGCCGCGCCTCGCCGTTCGAGGCGAAGACCCCGGCCGACGCGAGCGCCCCGGCCGCGCCCGACGCAGCCCCGCCCGGCGCCACGGTGAACCCGCCGACGCTCCGCCAGAGACGCTCGAGGACCACGGGGTCGCGGATCGGCTCCGGATCGAACAGGACCGCGGAGTCCATCTCGACCTGGCGGGCGGTATCGGCGCCATGCGTCCGCGCGGTGACATCGAGCGCGAGCGCCTTCTGGGCGGCTCGCGCGCCAGGCCGCTCGGCCATCTCCGCTTCGAGGCCCTCGATCTCGTCCGGAGCCATCGTCGTGAACCAGCGCAGGTAGATGCCGACGTCGCGGTCGTCGGTGGTGAGCCAGTGCTGGTAGAACGCGTACGGGGTCGTGCGCTCGGGATCGAGCCAGATCGAATCACCCTCGGCCGACTTGCCATATTTCGCGCCCGACGCGGTCAGGAGGAGCGGGTACGCCAGCCCGAATGCGGGGGCGTTGCCCGCGGCCGCCGCTCCGTCGTCGTCGGACCCACTCGCCGTCCGGCGGATCAACTCGAGGCCGGCGGTGATGTTGCCCCACTGGTCCGCGCCGCCCATCTGCATCTCGACATCCAGCGTCCGGCGCAGGTGGGCGAAGTCCGCCGACTGCAGGAGCATGTAGCTGAACTCGGTGTATGACAGACCCTTGTCGAGGCGAACCTGCACGGAATCCTTGGCCAGCATGTACGGGATCGTGAAGTGCTTCCCGATGTCGCGGAGGAACTCGATCATCGTCATCGACTCGAGCCAGTCGAGGTTGTTGACCAAGAGCGCGCCGCGAGGACCCGAGAAGTCGAGGAAGTGCTCCAGCTGGGCGTGGATCGCCGCCGCGTTCGCGGCCAGGGTGTCGCGATCGAGCAGGTTCCGCTCGGACGATCGCCCGGACGGGTCGCCGATCATGCCGGTCCCCCCGCCCACGAGGGCCACGGGACGGCCACCGTGCCGCTGGAAGTGGATGAGCCCGAAGATCGGCACCAGGCTGCCGATGTGGAGGGACGAGCCGGACGGGTCGAAGCCGTTGTATCCGGAGATGGGCCGCCCGGAGGCCAGGCGTGCCTCGAGGCCGTCGGACGCGGCGTGGAACATGCCCCGCCAGCGCAGTTCGTCGAGGAGTCCGGCCAGGCCGGCATCGAACGACGTCACGGCAACAGATGACGAGGCGTCATGGGACGCACCGGAACAGGGGGAAGGTCCTCCACGGACCCTATGGTATCTTCGCGGCCGATATGCAGACCAGTCTCAACCGGCGTCAGCGCCACCGCCGCACCGGCGCCGCGCGACGTGGTCGAGGTGGAGGCGGTGCCGCCACCCGCGCGGCGCTCGCCATCCCGATCCTCCTCTTTGCCAGCTTCCTCGCACTTGGCGGCGCTGCGTTCATCGGCGCGGTGAGTGCCTATGCCTACTACAGCCGGGACCTGCTGGATCCGGCCAAGGCGTTCACTGACCTCGGCTTCGACCAGCCATCGATCGTCTACGACCGCACCGGCACCGTGGAGCTCGCGCGCTTCGGCGAGCGCAAGCGGGAGCTCGTCACGTTCGACCAGCTGCCACCCGAGCTGCTCGACGCCACCACCGCGATCGAGGACAAGGACTTCTGGAGCAACCCCGGATTCGACCTCGGCGGGTTCCTCTCGGCCACCATCGACACCCTCCAGGGCCGGCCACGCGGCGGCTCCACGATCACCCAGCAGCTCGTCCGCGCCCGCCTTCTGCCCGAGGCCGCCTTCTCCGGCTCGACCTATGAACGCAAGATCCGGGAGATCATCCAGTCGATCCGCCTGACCCAGGCCTTCCCCAACGAGAAGGGGAAGGAACAGATCATCACGGCGTACCTGAACCAGAACTTCTACGGCAACCAGAGCTACGGCGTTGCCGCTGCCGCCAAGGGCTACTTCAACAAGTCCCTCCAGGACCTGACCCTCGCCGAGGTCGCCATCCTTGCGGCCATCCCGCAGTCCCCGACCCAGTTCGACCTGGTCAAGAACGCCCAGTCCGTGTGCGCCGTGACGATTGCCGAGGGCGACGAGTGCCCCGCGGCAAGCGTTCAGCTCGTCGTCCCGGCGGATAGCGACATCGTGATCCGCCGGAACAAGGTCCTTGACCTCATGGAGACGCGGAGCGTCCTGTCGAAGGACAAGCACACGCTCCAGGAGTACGAGGCGGCCAAGAAGGACCCGGTCGTCCTGTCCCCGCAGGGCTCGACGCCATGGAAGGCGGCCCACTTCGTCTGGCAGGTCCGCCACCAGCTCGGCGTGATCCTGTGCGGCGAGGAGACCGCCGACACCTGCGAACAGGTTGATACCGGTGGCTACAAGATCATCACCACGCTCGACTGGAACATGCAGCAAGTCGTCGACAAGTGGCTGCTCGCGGCGGCCCGGGCGCCAAACTTCTCGAACACCAACCGCACGCTCCGCTCGCTCGGCATCCCCGAGGCCGACTGGGGCTGGATCAACGAACTTCGGGGCCGCGACATCCACAACGCCGCGTCTGGCGTTCTTGACTATCGCACGGGCCAGGTCCTGGCCTATGACGGGAGCGCCGGCTACTACGCGGCCGGCGAGCCTGCCTTCGATCCAAAGTTCGACGTCCTGAGTGATGGCTACCGCCAGCCGGGATCGTCGATCAAGCCGATCAACTACATCACGGGGATCGACGACGGCACGATGACGGCCGCGACGATGTTCATGGACGTGACCACGAACTTCGGCGGCCAGAAGGCGTTCATCCCGACCCAGGCGGACAAGCTCGAG
>SCTE01000283.1 GCA_004298915.1 Chloroflexota bacterium
CGTCCATCAGGCGATTGGCCCGACAGGATCATGCCGGCGGCCTCGAGGGACTGCCGGTACCGGTTGTTGACCTCGAAGCGATGGCGGTGGCGCTCGTAGATCACTTCCTGGCCATAGACCGCCGCGGCCTTCGTGCCGGGCGTCAGCTTCGCCGGGTAGATGCCAAGGCGCATCGTGCCGCCCTTGTCCTCCATCTCGCGCTGGTCGGGCATGAAGTCGATGACCGGGTTGTCGGTGAACATGTCGAACTCGGTCGAGTTCACGTCCGGGGTCCCGATGACCTCGCGGGCGAACTCGATGACGGCGCACTGCAGCCCAAGGCACAGGCCGAGATACGGGACCTTGTGGTCGCGCGCGAAGTGCGCGGCGAGGACCTTGCCCTCGATGCCGCGATGCCCGAAACCGCCGGGCACGAGGATGCCGGCGGCTCCTTCGAGCTGCTCGTGGAGGTTCTCGCGGGTCAGTGCCTCGGAATCCACCCATCGAACCCTGGCGTCGACACCATGCGCCCAGGCAGCGTGGCGAAGGGCTTCGGTGACCGAGAGGTAGGCATCCGGGAGCTCGATGTACTTGCCGACCAGGGCGATCTCGAGGATCGGCTTGGGCCGCTTGATCCGTTCGACGAGGGCCCGCCAGCCGTCCAGGTCGGGCGTGACGGTCGGATCGCCCAGGCTGAGCTCGCGGACCACGAGCCGGCCGAGCCCGAAGGCCTCGAACTGGAGGGGGACCTCATAGATCGTCTCGGCGGTCGGAGCGGGAATGACGGCCTCGACGTCCACGTCGGTGAAGAGGGCAATCTTCTCGCGGATCTCATCGGGCACCTCGTGGTCGGAGCGAAGGACGATGACGTCAGGCTGGATGCCGATTCCCCGAAGTTCCTTGACCGAGTGCTGGGTCGGCTTGGTCTTGAGCTCGCCGGTTGCCGCGAGGGCCGGCAGGAGTGTCACGTGGACGTACAGGACGTTGGCCCGGCCGACATCCTTGCGCATCTGGCGGATGGCCTCGAGGAAGGGCAGGGATTCGATGTCGCCGACCGTGCCGCCCACCTCGACGATCACGCAGTCCGGGTCCCCGTCCTTGGCGACGCGCCCGATCCGCTCCTTGATCTCGTTGGTGATGTGCGGAATGACCTGCACGGTGCCGCCGAGGTAGTCGCCGCGGCGCTCCTTGGCGATCACGGCCTGGTAGATCCGGCCGGTCGTCACGTTGGACAGCTGGGACAGGTTCTCGTCGATGAACCGCTCGTAATGGCCGAGGTCGAGGTCCGTCTCCGCGCCGTCGTCGGTCACGAAGACCTCGCCGTGCTGGTACGGGGACATGGTCCCGGGATCCACGTTGATATACGGATCCAGCTTGAGGATGGAGACCTTGAGACCCCGCGCCTTCAGCAATCGACCGATGCTGGCGGCGGTGATGCCCTTACCCAGAGAGGAGGTGACGCCTCCGGTCACAAAGACATACTTCGCCACGGGTCATGCTCCTCCGGGGTTTTTCTCATGCTACCGGAAGACGGGTCCCGGGGCAACCGTGGGGTCGCCACGACCACGGTGCGAAGCCCGGCGATCGGCTCACACGCAGCCCGGTGCAGATGAGCCGGGCTACGGCCTCGGCTCCGCTCCGGCGCCGATCGTCGGCAGGATGGTCAGCGCCTTGGTGGTGGGGTCGAGCCAACCGATGTGATAGGTGTCGCTGCCCAGACGAACAGCCACCCAGATCCGCGTGCCGGTCGGGTCCCACTCCGCATGGCCAATGCGCGCCACGCCGGCCTGTGCCGCCGTCGCGAACGGCTGGACGTCCGACCCGTCCGCTCGCATCGAATAGAGGTCCGAGACCGTGGCCTCGGTCATGTTCCCGAAGTCGTAGGTGTTGTACAGCAGGAACGAGTCATCGGGACTCCAGGCCGGGGATGCCGCGAACGAGTCCAGCTTGTTCAGGTCGTTCGGCTTGGCTGATCCGGCCACATCGATCGTCGCGATCCGAGATCCCTCGAGGAACGTGTTCGTCGGGTCCCAATGGAGGACGTCATAGGCGATGCGGCTCCCGTCGTGCGACCACCGTGCGGGGTTGTCGAGGGCGTCCGGCCACCGGTAGGTCACGAGCTTGGTTTGCCGTCGTGTCGCTACCTCGAGGACGGCGAGGTCGGCGGTGTGGGTCGTATCGCGGTCGACGAAGCAGACGATCGACAGCGTCGAGCCGTCTGGCGACCAGACGGGATAGAAGACGCTCGTGCAGCCATCCGCCACGCCGTCGTAGAGCAGCGCCGCGCCGGTGCCATCCGCTGCTGCGCTCCAGATCGCGCCGTCGGGATGCGCGCTGTCGCGCACGACGAACGTCATCAGGTCACCGTCCGGACGCCAGCTGAGCGCCCGGATGTCACCGACCACGTCCGACATGATCCGGCGAAGGTTCGAGCCATCGCGCGACACCACGTTGGCGACCTTTCCGTTGGCGCCCGAGCCTGCGTCCCCGTACCAGCTGAAAAGGAGCCCGCCACGCTCGATCGCGCCGGCCGTTGTGCCCGCCGTCGGAACGACCGCCGTCGCATCTGACGATGGCGCACTCGAAGGCGGCGTCGCCACTGGCGAGGTGCCAGGCCGGCTTGTGGGTCCAGCGTCGCTGCAGGCGGTCGCCAGGAGGGCGATTGAGGCCGCCGTCAACCAAAGTCGTTTCATTGATGCAGCCCGATCGTGCGCATCTCCTCGCGTCCTCCAACGTCTCTGTGAACCCGTGGGTCAGCCCTGATCCATCCGGATCCCAGCCCGCCGCCGGCCGGCGGCGGGCTCGGTTTCGTTGGGCCGTCGCCACGGAGCGGCGACGGGCAATCATCAGGGTGTCGTCGAGGGCAGCGTGTCCGTGAAGTGCACCGTCGCGAAGAGCGTCTGCTCCTCGGCACGCGTGACGGCCTCGCCAAGCCACTGGAGCAGGACGAGCTCGCCATCGACATCGACGAGGTAGATGACATCCGTGTCACCTTGCCCAAGGAACCATCTGATGTTGTCGGTCGGGTCGCTCGTGGTCCACTCGTTGACCCGATTGCCCGGGCAATCTGCGGTCTTGACCGACGGCACTGTCAGGACCACAGCCGGATGACCGTCGATCGTGAGGTCGGAGAATTCGACCGTGAACCCCGGCAGCGACTGCAGATAGGCGGTGAACGCTGCGATCGTGGGTTCGATCGGCAACTTCGAGCCGCCGTCCTCCGAGCAAGGGGCCGTCCAGCCGGCCGGGTTGTGGAACGCCGCCAGGGTTCGGCCCGGGACGTCAGACTCCAGCTTGAACCAGTCGATCCCCTGCTCCGCCTTGTACTTTGCTGCCGGGAGGGTGATGAGGAACGATGGTGAGAATGAGCCCGTGACACCGCGTCCGCCCGTGTTGCCGGTGTCGATCTCTCGCGTCCAGGTTCGAGTGAGAAGCGAGGCACGTGGGCCGCAGTCATCGGACACAAGGGTGAGCGTCAGCGTGGCACCGTCAGTGGCTGACGCGAGGCCATACACGCCGTAATCTCCGACTGCGCATCCGTTGCCGTCAGCGACGGAAACGACGCTCAGGGACGCCGGCGGCCCGGTGACCGCCTGACTCACCTGCGCCGAGTGCTGTGCCTGATAAATCACGGCGATCTGCCGGCCGCCGGGCTGGACGGCGAGGCGGATTCGTGCGTCGTGGAACAGGCCCTGGATCACGTCGACCTCGGCGATCCAGGTGGCTCCGGCGAGGACGTCAGGGGCAGGCGCGGGAAAGCCCAACCCGGGCGCGAGACCGGGCACGAGCGGCGTCCCTGCCGGGCTGGCCGAAGGAAGCGGCGTGGGCGTTGATCCTCGTCGGCCGATGCCGGCAAGTGTTGAGAGCCCGATGACGGCGACGATCGCCGCCGCTGCAAGGGCGCCGAAAAGCGAGCGCTTCATGTGGGGAACCCTCCGAAAGGCCGCGTCGAACGGCCGCCGCACCTGCGGCGTCGTGGCAACGGCCTGGGAGACGGCGGCCAGCACCCGGTCCGGCACCTCGTCGGGCATCAGGTCGAGCCAGGCTCGAGCGATTCGATCGAAGTCGCGGTCCGTGGTCATGCCATCCGTCCTTCAGGGGCGACCGGCACGGCATCGGCCTCGATGGCCAGGCGCAGCGTCCGGGTCGCGTAATGGAGTCGCGAGCGGGCCGTGCCGGCCGGGACGCCGAGGGTCTCGGCGATCTCGACCAGGGGCAGGCCCACGTGGTGGTGCAGGACGAAGACCGCTCGTTGTTCGAGTGTCAGGCGTCGAAACGCCCGATCGAGCGCATCGCGGTCGTCAACGGAGATGATCTCGTCCGGCCCGGCCGGTCCGTCGACCGGCAGGATCCGTACGGTTGCCGTCCATGACCGGCGACGCCTGGCCTCGGCGTAGCAGGCGTGGACGAGGAGACGACGGACCCAGGCTTCGAAGCGATCCGGGTCCCTGAGGTTCGGAAGTTGGCGCCAGGCTGCGATGAGTGCGCCCTGCAGGGCGTCCTCCGCGAGATGGCTGTCGCGCAGGATCCGCGTGGCGATCGCATACAGCCGGTCGCTGACATGAACGGTCAGCACCCCGAAAGCCTCTCGATCGCCTCGCATCGCCCGTTCGACGATGTCTCGCACCTGGGTCCCTCCGCTACCCACTCGCAGGGCGGGTCACCCCCAATGAGTCGTCAGCATGGGCCAAACGTTCATCGCAGCGCGCACCGGGGCGGCCGCGAACTGCGCCGCTACTGCGTGAAGGGCGCGTCAGGAAGCAGGTAGGCGGCGAGCGGCTCGAGTGCACCCTCGCCGCCACCGGAATTGACGATGGCGACAAAGGTCGTGCCGGTCTTCATGTC
>SCTE01000284.1 GCA_004298915.1 Chloroflexota bacterium
GCCAGACGATCGCCATGCTGACCGGCGGGATCGACCTGTCGGTCGGCGCGGTGGCCTCGATGTCGGGCTTCCTGGTCTCGACCCTGGTCAACGGACCGGGCGTGGAAGCCGGGATCGTCGCCGCCCTGATCGCCGCGGCCATCGCCGGTCTCGTCACCGGGCTGGGCGTCGGGGTCTTCCGGGTCCACCCGCTGATCATGACCCTGGCCATGAGCCTCGTCGTCCTGGGCCTGGCGAACGTGTGGCAGATCCAGATGGTCCAGACCGGTGTCGGCGTCCCCGAGGGGCTCCGGCAGGTTGGCTCGGAGAGCTTCCTCGACATCTTCCCGAACAGCCTGTTCGTGTTCGTGCCGGTTGCCATCGTTCTCCTCGTCGGGCTGCGCCGGACCGGCTACGGGCGCCTGCTCTTTGCCGTCGGGGACAATCCCGTCGCCGCCCGGCTCTCGGGCGCACGGTCGTGGCAGGTCCTGACGCTCCTCTACGTGATCTCGGCCGTCATGGCCGCGATCGCCGGGTTCCTGTACGCGGGCCTGACCAACGTCGCCAGCGTGACCCTCGTCGCGTCCGAGGTCCTGCCGTCCGTCGCGGCGGCGGTCATCGGAGGCACGTCGATCCTGGGCGGGCGCGGCGGCTATGGCGGCACGATCGTGGGTGCCCTGATCCTGACCGTCGTCGCGTCGCTCCTGTCGTCGCTCGGGTATCCCGAGGCCGTCCGCCAGGTCCTGTTCGGGTCGATCATCATCGCGGTCGCGGCCGCCTACACGCGGGTCACCGCCGAGGGCTGACCGCCCTTCGCAGGCGCCGCTGCCGGCCCACGCTGACCTCGCGGCGGCGCGTCAGCGGGCCGGCATCGCCCCGAACGTCCGCTCGACGTCGTCGAGCATCCGGACCGTCGCATCCGCCACGACGCTCAGGTAGCGCTCGCCGTATGCGACCGATGCCTCTCGAGCGTCGCCCCAGGTCCCGGACTGCGATGCGCGATGGACGGACCCGGGCGTTGAGAAGAAGAACGCCGTGTGGACCGCGGGCGCATTCGTGACCGCCGGGAACGGCGGCAATTCGGCGTTCGCGTGGTCGAGGTCCACGAGGTCGGGATTGATCGCCATCACCGCCGAGGTCTCGCCGCGATTCGCGTGGAGGCCCGTGGTCGGTCCGAAGAACTCGCCCGCCTCGTCGGCCGTCATCCCATCCCAGTAGTTGATGGGGAAGGCTCGCACGCCCGCCGGCAGGCGGTCGGCCGCGTTGGCACAGGCATAGGCGATGGCGTAGGTGTTGTCGTAGTGCCCGTTGAGGAACACGATCCGGGTGAACCCGGCCGTGGCCAGCGAGGCCGCGACGTCCTCGACCACGGCCATGAACGTCGGAATGCGCAGGTTGACGACCCCGGTGAACCCGACGTGCGGGTAGGACAGCCCGTAGTTGATCGATGGAGCGACGAGTGCGCCGACGCGGGGCGCCACACGCCGGGCAACCTCCTGCGGGACGAAGACGTCGGTCAGGAGCGGGCCGTGCGGCCCATGCTGCTCCGTGGAGCCCGTCGGGACGATGACGGTCTGGTGATCGACCAGGAACGCCTCGACCTCGCGATTGGTCATCTCGCCCATGAATACGGTCGGCGGCTTCATCGGATCCCTCCTCTGGTCAGGCGATGGTCGTGGTGAGTTCGCCGATTCCCTCGATCCAGACCGTGGCGACGTCCCCGGTCTGCAGGTGGCGATCGGGTCCGAGTGGCCCGGCGAGCCGGGCCGGCGTCCCGGTCGCGATCAGGTCGCCGGGTCGGAGCACGACGTGACGGCTCAGGTAGGCGATCACCTCGGGGATCGAGAAGCGCAACTGTGATGTTGAGCCATCCTGGATCGCGATGTCGTTGATGGTGCAGCCGAGGCGGAGGTCGGTCGGATCGATCTCGTCGGCGGTCACGATCACGGGACCGACCGGGCAGAACCCGGGCATCGACTTGCCGAGGAGCCACTGGTCACCGTCGAGCCACGGGTCACGTGACGAGACATCGTTGATGCACGTGTACCCGAACACGTGGGCCATGGCGTCCTCGGGTGTCACGGCGGCTGCCTCGAGCCCGATGACGACGCCGAGCTCGACCTCCGCGTCGACGTTGGCGGTGAGCATCCGGTCCCAGGCCAGCGTTGCCCCGTGGCCCGCGACGGAACCCGGCAGCTTGGCGTAGACCATCGGCCGCTGCGGCCGGTCGCGGTCAGGCCCGCTCGCGGGACCGTAGTTGAGTCCGACCGCGAAGATCGAGCCGGGATCCGGGATCGCCGGTCCCAGCTCCAGCTCGGCGAGCGCCATAGACGGCCGATCCGGTCGCTCGTCCAACCAGGCACGAATCGCTGCGAGGCCCGGGATGCCGGCGGCGGCGATCTCGCGGACCGAGCTGGGGCCGGACGCGTCGATGTCGAGCGGCACCGCACGATCGCCGAGCACCGCCGCGACCCGGGTCCGGTCGGCGTCGAGGAACGTCGCGAATCGCATCGATCAGGCCGATGCGTGCGGATCGGCGAGGAGCGGCGCGACCGCGGCCCGCATGACGCCGTCCATGCCGCCGACCCCGGTCCAGCGCTCGAAGGCGATCGCCGCCTGGGCAATGAGCATCTCGGATCCGTTCGCGGCGCGCAGTCCGCGGACCCGGGCGGCGCGGAGGAGGGGCGTCTCGGCCGGGACGTAGACGAGGTCGAAGACGGTCGCGGACGGCGACAGGGCGGCGACGTCGAGGGTCGACCCCGGATCGATCATGCCGACCGTCGTGGCGTTCACCGCAAGGTCCGCGTCCGCCAGCGCCGCCACGACCCGGGAGGAATCCGGGGCCATCACCTCGAGCCGGCCGCGGGCGATACCGGCGAACCGATCCGCGATGGCGTGCGCGGAGCTGAGCGTCCGATTGACGATCACGACGCGCCCGGCGCCCGCGGTGAGGCAGGCATGGACCACCGCGTGCGCCGCCCCGCCGGCCCCGGCGACAACCACCGCGGCGCCATCGAGCGATCGTCCCATGGCCCGCTCGACGCCGACCCGGAACCCCGGGCCGTCGGAGTTGAAGCCGACCAGGCGCCCATCCGAGGCCCGAACGACGTTGTTCACGGCGCCGATCGCGGCCGCGTCCGGCTCGACCTCGTCCACGAGGTCCGCGACGACCCGCTTGTACGGGGCGGTGACCCCGAGCCCGAGGAAGTCGGACCCGCGGGCCTCGGCGACGGCTCCCGCGACCGCGTCTGGCTCGATCTCGAGCAGCTCGTAGCGGGCGTCGATCCCGGCCACCTCGAACGCGGCGTTGTGCATCACCACCGAGTGCCGGCGCTTGAGCGGGCGGCCGAGCAGCGCGACGCGGCGGGTCACGAGGCCGCGGCTGGGACCGGGTTCCGGATCGGGCGACGGACCGGGCCGGCCGTCGCCGGGAAGACGACGTTCGGGATGATCTCGTCGACCCAGTGCTGGAGCTGGCCGGGATCCGGGGTCATCGTGTGGAGGATGAACTGCTCGACGCCGGCGTCGGCCCGTTCCTGGAGCGAGCCGATGATCTCGTCCGGGGTACCGAACAGATAGACCGATTCGAGATACTGCTCCCCACGCTCGGCGCTCATGACCTTGAGGAAGGCGCGGTGCTGCTCCTCGCGGGCCTTCACCGGATCGTTGGTCATGACGAGGTGCAGGAAGTTCTCGTGCGCGACGGCGACCTCGGTCGGGTCCTGGCCGTTCTCGCGGAAGAACGCCTGGAGCTCGCGCCAGTCGCGCGCGATCTCGGCCGGCGGGCAGGTCGGTCGCGGGATCCAGCCGTCGGCGCGGAGCGTTCGGGCCTTGACCGACTTCACGAACTTCGGGACATCGGGCGACTTTGGATCGGCCAGCTGGGAGCCGCCGCCGACCCAGATCGCGGGCCGCTGGGCCGTGCGTGGCTCGATGAAGACGTCATCCACCGAGTAGAACTCGCCGTGATAGGTGACCCGCTCGCCGGCGAACAGCGGCAGCATGATGTCGAGCATCTCGTCGGTCCGCTTGCCGCGCTCGGACTTGTGCACCCCGACGGCTTCGTACTCCGCGTCGTTCCACCCGACGCCCGCGCCGAGGATCACCCGGTCGTCGGACAGGAACTGGAGCGTCGCGAGCTCCTTGGCCAGGAGGACCGGGTTGCGGAGCGGCATGATCAGGATCGACGTGCCGAGGCGGACGCGCTCCGTCGCGCCGGCAGCCACGCCGAGCGCCATCAGCGGCTCGAGCCAGTTGACCGAGTAGAACCGCCTCGCGGCGAGCAGGTGATCGGTGATGAACAGGGAGTCGAACCCGAGGTCCTCCACCGTCCGGGCGAACGACTTGATCCCGCGGGCCCGCTCGGGACCGTCGCCTTCCCAGATGTAGGACGGGAGAAAGACCCCGAACCGGCCGACTTCACTCATGCGTGGGCACCCTCCGTGGCGGTGTGGTCGTTTTGCGTCACCGACCCCGGTACTCGGGATCGCGCTTGGCGAAGAACGCTGACGCGCCCTCGAGCATGTCGTCGCTGGCGAAGACGCGCACGGATGCGGCCAGCTCGGCGGCGAGACCGTCGCTGATCGCGGCGTCCTCGGCGATGGCGATGAGCCGCTTCGCCTCGCGGACCGCGAGCGGGCCTCGGAGCGCGATCTCGGCGCCGATGGCGGTCGCCCGCGCGACGGCCTCCCCCGCCGGGACGACCTCGTGGACGAGCCCGATCCGCGCTGCCTCGGCAGCGGACAGCACGTTCCCGGTCAGGATCATCTCGCGGGCGCGGGCCGTGCCGACGATGCGCGGCAACCGCTGGGTCCCGCCCGCGCCCGGCGTCACCGCGAGGCGCACTTCGGGCAGGCCGAGCTTCGCCCGCTCGGACGCGACGCGGATATCGCAGCACAGCGCCAGTTCGAGGCCACCGCCCAGG
The DNA here is from genome assembly GCA_004298915.1 of Chloroflexota bacterium. Taxonomy (GTDB): domain Bacteria; phylum Chloroflexota; class Limnocylindria; order Limnocylindrales; family CSP1-4; genus UBA5189. The sequence continues at coordinate 4,904 of SCTE01000284.1, forward strand.
GCGTTTCCCTCGATGGCGGCGATCGTCGGCATCGGGAGTTCGGCAAGCCGACGCGCCACGCCACTCTCGAGTTCGTGCCGGGCCCGGCCGCCGGGTCCGCGCTGGGATTCGAATTCGCCGACGTGCGACCCCGCAGAGAAGGCGCGGTCGCCGGATCCACCGACGACGACGGCACGGACGTCGTCCGCGGACGTTGCCTCGAGGGTCGCCAGGGCCGCATCGAGTTCCCTCAGGAGGTCCTCGGTAACGAGGTTCAGGGGCGGGTTGACGAGGCGGAGCTGCGCTACGCGGCCCAGCTCCAGCGTGACGAGGCCGCTCATCCGGCAGCCGCGAAATCGGCGGCGATGCCCATTGGGCCCTTCGCGTAGAGGCGGGCGTCCATCGTCCTGAGGTCATCGGCCACCCGCGGCCGGAAGCCCATCTGGCCGAGCACGTCCCGTTCGACATCGATGCCCGGAGCGACCTCGGTGAGCACGAGGCCGTCTTCCTCGAGCGCGAAGACCGCGCGATCCGTCACGTAGCGGACCTGCTGGCCGCGCTCGCGGGCCAGCTGCCCGTTGAACGAGATCTCGCGGACCTCCGGGACGAACTTCCGGAGGCTGCCCTCGGTCACGATCCGGACGCCGTCGTCGATGTCCAGCTCGAGCCCCTGGGCCGTGAGGGTCCCGACGAAGTTGATGCGGGGCGTCCGGGCGCTGATGTTCGGGAAGCCACCCGGCCCCCGGACCCGGCCCTCGAAGGCGTGGACGTTGACGTTGCCCTGGGCGTCCACCTCGGCGAAGGACAGGCTCGCGATGTCGAGTCCGCCGCCGTCGTAGAAGTCGAACATGTTCGGCTGGTCGATCATCGCCTGGTAGTTGAACCCGGCCCCGCCCTCGTTGCCAGGCACCGGCACGCCGCCGAAGATGCCCTGCTCCACGGTCAGGACCAGCTGGTCGGTGATCCCCTCCTCCCAGGCGACGCGCCCGATGAGCTGGCTGATCCCGAACCCGAGGTTGCAGATGGCGCCGCGCGGGAACTCGAGGAGCGAACGGCGAGCGATGATCTTGCGGACGTCGAGCGGGAGCGGCGCCTCCGGGGTCACGGGTTTCCGGACCGAACCGGCGTAGTACGGCGAATCGCGGGTGATGTAGGTCTGCCATTGGTCCGGGTCCACGTAGACGTAGTCGATGAGCGCGCCGGGGACCTTCACGCTCCGCATCGGCAGGCTGCCGCGGCGGGCCAGCTGGCGGACCTGGGCGATGACGATGCCGCCGCTGTTGCGGGCCGCCATGGCCATCGAGAGCATCTCGCCCTGGACCGCCTCGCCCTCCATCGTCAGGTTGCCGTCCTCGTCGGCGGTGGTGCCGCGAATGACGGCCACGTCGATCGGGAACGCGTGGAACAGGAGCCACTCGCGGTCTCGGAGCGTGACGACCTCGACGAGATCCTCGGTCGTCCGCGCGTTCTGCTTGCCGCCGGTGTGGCGCGGGTCCACGTAGGTCCCGAGCCCGACCTGGGTCACGAGGCCGGGCCGCCCGGCCGCGATCTCGCGGGTCAGCTGCGAGAGCACGCCCTGGGGAAACGAGTAGGACTCGATCTCGTTCGCCTCGACCAGGGCACCGAGGCGCGGCTCGTTGCCGATGTTGCTGCCGATGGTCCGGCGCATGAGCCCCGGCAGGCCGAGCTGGGAGAAGCCGCGGTCGGCGAAGTCGCCGATGCCCACGACGCGGACGGTCGTCAGGTCGCGCGGCCGGCCCTCGGCCGTGAACACGGCCGCGAGTTCGTCGATGAACCGCTGGGGCAGCGCGTGGCCCGCCCCGGAGCCGCCGATGAGCACGGTCGCTCCATCCGGGACAAGGCCCACGGCGTCCCGGACCTCAACGATCTTCGTCACGGCATGTACCCCCCGGCATTCGGGTTGAGCGTCTGGCCGAGGAACAGGGACGACGCGTCGGACAGCAGGAAGATCACGCTGTCGGCGACCTCGTCGGCCCGGCCGAACCGCCCGAGCGGCATCCCGCGAAGGCGTCGTCGCCCCTCCTCGCTGTCGGCGAGGTCGGTGGTCATCTCGGTGATCGTCATGCCCGGGGCGACCGCGTTCACCCGGACCCCGCGCGGCCCGAACTCCTGGGCGAGCGACCGGGTGAGGCCGATGAGGCCGGCTTTCGCAGCACTGTAGGCCGCCGTCTCCGCGACGCCGGCCTGGCCGAGGCGCGAGGCGATGTTGACGATGGCCCCGCTGCCTCGCTCGACCATCGACGGCAGGACCGCGCGACAGGTGTGGAACGCGGCCGTGAGGTCGGTCCGGATC
>SCTE01000285.1 GCA_004298915.1 Chloroflexota bacterium
CCTCGAGTTGATGGAGGATGCGCTCCGGGACGCCAGGACGGTCTTCTGGAACGGCCCGCTCGGGGTCTTCGAGATCCCGTCGTTCGCTCACGGGACCAAGGCGATTGCCCGGTTCCTGGCCGAGCGGTGCGACGACGGCGCCACGGTCGTGGTCGGCGGCGGCGACTCGGTGGCCGCGATCCAGCAGCAGGGCCTGGCGGGGCGGTTCACCCACATCTCGACCGGCGGCGGCGCCAGCCTCGAGTTCCTCGAGGGCCGCGAGCTGCCCGGCGTCGCCATCCTTCCGGATCGAGGTGCCGCGTGACGGTCGATACGTCCATCGTCCTCGTTGCGGCTCGCGAGATCCTCGATTCGCGCGGCAACCCGACGGTCGAGGTCGATGTCATCCTGGCCGACGGGTCGGTCGGCCGCGCTGCGGTGCCGTCGGGCGCGTCCACCGGGGCCCATGAGGCGGTCGAACTGCGCGATGGCGAGAAGGACCGGTTCGGCGGGAAGGGCGTCCGCCATGCGGTCGAGAACGTCATCGTCGAGATCGGTCCGGCCGTCGTGGGGCTCGACGCCGCCGACCAGGCGGGAGTCGATCAGGCGATGATCGAGCTGGACGGCACGCCGAACAAGGGGCGGATCGGCGCGAACGCCATCCTCGGCGTCTCACTGGCCTGTGCCCACGCCTCGGCCGCGGCGCTCGACCTGCCGCTCTACCGATATCTGGGCGGCGTGGGTGCGCGCACCCTCCCGGTGCCGATGTTCAACATCCTCAACGGAGGCAAGCACGCCCAGAACTCGACCGACTTCCAGGAGTTCATGGTCATGCCGGTCGGCCTGCCCTCGTTCGAGGACGCCCTCCGGGCCGGGGCGGAGATCTTCGCGGCGCTCCGATCGCTGCTCCACGACGGCGGCCATACCACCGGCCAGGGCGACGAGGGCGGGTTTGCGCCGTCGCTGCCCTCGAATGAGGCCGCCCTCGAGATCGTCGTCCGGTCGATCGAGGCAGCCGGCTATCGCCCGGGCGAGGACGTCGGGATCGCCCTCGACCCTGCGACGACCGAGCTCGTCGAGCCCGGCAGCGGGCAGAACGGCAGTCCCACGCGATACGTGCTGGCGCGCGAAGGTCGGACCCTCGAATCCGGCGAGCTCATCGACCTCTGGGCGGACTGGGCCGCGCGCTATCCGATCGTTTCGATCGAGGACGGCCTGGCCGAGGACGACTGGGCGGGCTGGACGGCGCTCACCGCGCGGCTGGGCGATCGGATCCAGCTCGTCGGCGATGACCTGCTGGTCACGAATCCCGAGCGCATCCGGCGAGGAATCGCGGACCGGGCTGCCAACGCCGTGCTCATCAAGCTCAACCAGATCGGGACGCTGAGCGAGACCATCGATGCCATCGAGATCGCCCGGCGGGCCGGCTGGGCCGCCGTCGTGTCGCATCGATCGGGCGAGACCGAGGACACCACGATCGCCGACCTCGTCGTGGCGATGGGCACGGGCCAGATCAAGACCGGCGCCCCGTCACGGTCGGAACGCGTCGCCAAGTACAACCGGCTCCTGCGCATCGAGGAAGAGCTGGGCACCGGGGCGACGTTCCTCGGCCGCGCCGCCCTCGCCGGCAGTCCGGCGCCGACGGCCGCCGACGCTTGATCGACGCGGACCCACCCGATGGAGCCGGGCCGCATCACGCCGCGTCGCGGGGCGACGGGCCGGCAGCGCTGACGACATGCTGAGCCGGTTCGTCGATCGCGGCGCGGTCATTGCCGCGTTCGTTGGAATCGGCATGGCCGTGACGGTCGGCGTGAGCTTCCTCCTCGTGATCCCGATCGAGCCCGTCTACTGGATCATGGCCGTGCCGACCGGATTGCTGATCGGCTACTACGCCGAAGCACGGTCGAACCTCGGGCGCGGCGCCTGGCGCCGGCTCCTGGCCAACGCGATCTTTGCCGGGCTGGTCACCGGCCTGACCCTGGCCGCGCTCCTGATCGGGATCAAGGCCCTCTTCTTCGTCGCGGATGACGGGTATCGGGACCCGGGCCTCGGCGGCCGGATCACCTGCGTGTCAGGTGCCGACTGCGTCTACCAGCGCTATCTCGCGGACCAGCCCGAGGCGCTCGCCCGCGCCGGCGTTGCCGACGCCGAGACGTTCGCCGGCTACTACTGGGCCCAGCAGTGGTCCACGGCCGGGTGGCTGGTCATGCTCGCCACGGGCTTCTCGGTAGGCGGAGGCGTCCTCTACGGGCTCACGCGCCCGAAGCTGGACGGGCTATCGAGGCCGACGGGCATCGCCCCCGGCTGAGCTCTCGCTCGGCGGACCGAATCAAACGCCCCGGCGTCGCCGAGGCGTCTCGCTCCGATGTAGCCTCCGGCGGATCAGGCCTTGGTGGCCGCCTTCTTGACAGGGGCCTTCTTGGCCGCGGCGGCCTTGGTTGCAGGCGCCTTCTTCGGCGTAGCGGCCTTCGTCGCCGCGGCCTTCGGGGCTGCCTTGACGGGCTTGGCCTTCGTCGCCGTGGCGGCGGTCGCGGGCGCGGCCTTCACCGCGGCTGCCTTGGCCGCAGCGGCACTCGCGGCGGCCGCGGCTTCGGCTCGGCTGGACTTGCTCAGGGCCGCTCGGGCCTTGCCGGCCGCGGTCTGGGCGCCCTTGGCCTTGCCGGCCTTGCCGGCTGCGATGCGGGCCTTGGCGGCCTTGAGCGCGGCGGCCTTGCCGATCGTCTTGGCGACGTGCGACGACGCGGCGGTTGCTCCACCGACCGCGGCATTGACCTTCCGGACGAGGCGTGACTTGCGGCGCGCGGCGGCGTTCGGGTGGATGGCGCCGGTCTTTGCGGCGCGATCGAGCGCGCTGATGGCTTCGGTGAGCGCGACCTGCGGGTCGATGCCCTCGGTCGGTGTCACCGCGGCCGCGAGGGCGCTCTTGACGAGCGTCTTGGCAGCGGTGCGGCGCGGACCGAGGATCGCGTGTCGGCGCTCAGCGGTTCGGACGCGCTTCAGGCCCGACGGGGTGCGAGCGCCAGTCCATGTCCGGGGCGTCTTGGCCAAGGTGCGAAACCTCTCGTGAAGTGATCTGGATCGATGGGCGCGGAGCGCAGGGCGCCCGGGCGCGAACGGGGATGGTACCAGAGCGACCCTGAAAGGGCCACCGGGCGGTCGCGTCACCGCGGCTGGCTTGTTGACCCGGGGTTGGCGATCACGAACTCCGGCGCCGCTGTCACACTGCGCGACGATGATCGCCATTGTCGGCGGCCTTGGGGCCGCCATCTGCTGGGCCGTGGCGACACTGTGCTCGTCGCGCTCGAGCCGGGTCATCGGGCCGATGTCGGTGCTGGCCTGGGTCATGATCTTCGGGCTCGTCGTCAGCATCCCGCCGACGCTGGCCACTGCCGGAGCGCTGGCCTCGATGTCGGGAGGCCAGGTCCTCGGCCTGATCGTGAACGGGGCGTCGTACACGGCCGGCCTCCTGCTCGCCTATCAGGCCCTCGTCATCGGGCGCGTCTCGATCGTCGCGCCCATCACGTCGACGGAAGGGGCCGTCGCGGCACTTGCCTCGGTCGTGCTCGGTGAGGCCCTGGGCGTGCCGACCGCCATTGTCCTTGCGGTCATCGCCGTGGGCGTGGTCCTTGCTTCCATCGATCGCAGGACCGACGCGATCGCCGAAGCCGTGATCCCGCTCAGCGGCAGTGGCCCTGCCGACTCGGAGAACGTCGTGCCCGCTCGGACGGCGCCCGAGCCTGGCGCGCGACCTCGGCATGCCCGCGAGGATCCGGCGGCGACCCGCCGGAGCGCCCTGCTCGCGATTGCCGCGGCCGTTGCCTTCTCGATCGGCCTGGTCACCAGCGCGCGCCTGGGCGATGTGCCCATTGGCTGGATCCTGCTCGTATCGCGGCTGGTAGGCGTGCTGCTCATCGCCGTTCCGCTTGCGGCCCGTGGCCGGCTTCGAATATCGCGCCGTGCGCTCCCGTTCGTGATCGTGTCGGGGGTGCTCGAGGCGCTCGGCAGCGCGCTGTACGTAACCGGGGCCCATGTCAGCCCGGCTGCGGCCGCGATATTGAGCTCACAATTCGCGGCGATCGCGGCGCTGGCGGCGTTCGTGTTGTTCGGAGAGCGTCTCGCTCGCATCCAGTTCGTCGGGATCGTGCTGGTGTTCGTTGGCGTGACGGCCCTCGCGATCGTCCGCGTCTGACGGCCTCGGCGGCTCGTGCTTATCGGCCGGCCCAAGGCATCGCGCCGGCAGGTCGCCGATCTCGCCCTCGAGGTCCCGCGGCCACATGCTGCGTCCCCGGACCTCAACCCCGAACCCTCACCCCCCGAACTGGTCAGATTCCACTCAGGTGGGAGCTGTTCAAGGGTTCCTCGCCAAAGCGAAATGCTGGTGAGCACCTGACGGGATTCGTGAGTCGCGCTGAGCGTGGGCCGCGGTCCGAGACCCGTCAGATCCAGACGAGCTCCCGCCTCAATGCGAAATGGCAAGAAGTGCGGGGCTTGCCGGGCCTGCTGAAGATCCGGGCTGGGGCGGGCTGAGCAGCCGGAGTCACGGGCTGAGCAGCCGCAGTGCCGGGCCGGGCGGGGCTGAGCGGCTTGAGCAGCGCTCACGGAGTCCGGGATTGGGTGGGAGTCGCGCGACGTGATTCGCGCCTTTGCGGGCGACGACCGATGTCGGCGTCTTCAACCCGGAGGACGCGGACTGGCTCGCGACCAGGGAGCTGCACGCGGATCATTGGCAGATCTCGGCGAGGTCAACTCGCCGCTGAGTGACCCGACGCCGAGCGATCGATCTCGCGCGGCGCCCGCGGGTCCGCGACGGCGATGACCTCGCGAAGGCACGCGGGCCCGCCTACGCGAGCAAGCTCCGATCAACCATGGCGTGGATGCCCTTGTTGCCATCGACGAGCTGGGTGACGCGGAGGTCGCAGGCGAGGCTGCAGAAGACGTAGGCCTCGGCCGGATCCCAGCCCTTCAGTTCCACGAGCCACGCGATCATCGCGCGCAGTGCCTGCTTGGCGGCATCGTCGAGGTCGAGGTCGAAGCCCAGCGTGACCAGATGGGTCGGTGTGATCGCGCGAGGCGAGCCGAGCGCCATCCCGCGATGAACGACGAGCTCGAACGTCCCGCGCAGTCCCGTCTCCAGCGCCGACAGGCAGACCTCACCGTCGGCCTGGAGCGCGTGGCCGTCGCCGGCGGAGAAGTTCGCGCCCTCGACGAAGATCGGGAGGAAGACCGACGTTCCGTCGCGCAGTTCATGGCAGTCCATGTTGCCGCCGTATTCCCGCGGTTCGACGGTGGAAACCCGCCCGTACTCGCGGCGCGACGCGGTGGCGAGGACGCCGAAGAACGGTCGGAGCGGGAGCGTCGGGCCCCAGGGGAGCGTCGCGGTCATGGTCTCGCGATCGAGCGGGATCACCCGCGACTGGAACTCGAAGAAGTCCTCGGGGAGCGCGCCGCGGAGCGGCCGGATCGCATTCCACGCCCAGTCCTCGGTGAGTTCGATGGCCTTGATGCGGACCTCGAGGGTGTCGCCGGGGCGGGCGCCTCGGATCGCGATCGGGCCGGTCAGGATGTGGCTGCCCATCGCGGGCTTGAGGGTCGTGGCCACCGCCCAATGGTCAGCGCGGTAGAGGGTCCGGTCCGGCGCCACCTCGGGCCAGCCGGACAGCGTGTCGATGACGACGGTATCCCCGGATTCGACCTCGAGCCGCGGTCCGAGCGAGCCGTCGAGGTACCCCCAGTGGACGGTCTCGACGGTGGCATCGAGTCGGTGCTCGGTCATGGTCGTCTCCTGTGGGGCACGCGGTGAGCGCGCCGCCGACTCGCCCGGCGGTCCGTGGACCTTGACATATTCCAACCACGCGGGAGCTAAGCAAGGAATCCGTGACGATTGCGCCGTCCCGCGGTTCATTGTCAAGAATCGAATGCGAATCTGAGCGTGGCATCCCTCGGAGCGTGGTCGCGGCCCCGACGAGCGCCCTTGTGGGTGGAACTTGGCAAGAACCGGGGCGCCGGCCCGCGCCATCGGGCCGCGCCGCCCCGAGCCGGGCGCCGTCTCGAGCCGGACGGCCCCGCGCCGCGCCGCGCCGTGCCCGCGCCACCGCGCCCCGCACAACCCGTTCGGCCGTAGCGGACTCCCGACCGGCTACACTCCGGCACCGTGGCTATCCCCCAGGCGCGCCTGCGCAACTTCTCGATCATCGCCCACATCGATCACGGGAAGAGCACGCTCGCGGATCGGCTGCTCGAGGCAACCCATGCCATCGATCCCCGGCAGATGACGAGCCAGGTCCTCGATTCCATGGACCTCGAGCGCGAGAAGGGGATCACGATCAAGGCCCGCGCCGTCCGCCTGGAGTACACGGCCGCCGACGGGATCACGTACGGGCTGAACCTCATCGACACGCCCGGCCATGTGGACTTCAGCTACGAGGTCAGCCGCAGCCTCCAGGCCTGCGAGGGCGCGATCCTCGTCGTCGATGCGGCCCAGGGGATCGAGGCCCAGACTCTCGCGAACGTCCATCTCGCCCTCAAGGAGGGCCTGACGATCATCCCGGTGCTCAACAAGATCGACCTGCCGTCGGCCCAGCCCGACGTCGTCATGGAGGAGCTGGAGAACATCCTGGCCATCCCGCGCGAGGAGGTGATCCTGGCGTCGGCCAAGGAGGGGATTGGGATCACCGAGATCCTCGAGGCCATCGTCGCCCGCGTTCCTGCCCCGAAGGGAGACCCGGCACTCCCCCTGAAGGCCCTCGTCTTCGATTCCCACTACGACCAGTACAAGGGCGTGATCGTCTACGTGCGTCTGGCCCAGGGGACGCTTCGGGACCACGACAAGGTCCGGCTCATGCAGTCCGGCGCGGAGGCCGATCTCCTCGAGCTTGGGTTCTTTCGCCCGGCGCTCGTGCCGGTCCCCGAGATCCACGCTGGCGATGTGGGGTACGTTGCGACGGGCCTCAAGAACGTTCGCGAGGCCCAGGTCGGCGACACGATCACGCTCGCGGGCGCGCCCGCCGACGCGCCGCTGCCCGGCTACCAGGAGGCCAAGAGCCTCGTCTTCGCCGGCATCTACCCGATCAGCGGCGAGGACTACC
>SCTE01000286.1 GCA_004298915.1 Chloroflexota bacterium
CGTAAGTTCGAATCTTACCGCCGGAGCCACTCCTCCCAGATCATCGCGTCGACGTGTCTTGACGCGCGGCGCCGAGGATGATATATCGTAGCGCGATATATCATGTGGAGGAGTACCAATGGCATCGACCAGCGCGACGTCCCGCTCGCTGGCCCCGGGAGCGTTCCGGGCGATCCTGATCCTCGGCCTCGCCGGCGCGGTGGCGTTGATCATCGTCTCGTTCATCGCCGCATCGAACCTCGAGGATCCGTTTCATCCCCGCTTCCACGCGGGTTCTGCTGTCGCGATGCTCGTGCTGGCGTGGCTTGCCGCGGGAAGGGGACCGGCCACGCTCGCGCGCCGGGCGTTGGCCACGGCGTTCCTGTTGATGGCCACGGCGTTCCTCGTCGAAGGGGTCGGTGGCTTCGGCTTCGATCATCACGGCCGCAATGCGCTCGCCGTGGCGCATGACCTCGGCCTCGGATTGACCGCCCTGTCGATGCTCGCCGCAGCCGCCCTGATCGGCGTGGCCACGGGAAGCTTCATCGGCGCGAGGTCGTCGTCGCGCGGCCTGTCGGTGCTCGTCGGCGCGGGCGCCGGCCTGCTGGGGTTGCTCTTCGTGAAGACGATGATCGGGATGTGATGCCCGCCCGTACCGGGATGGCGGCCTAGGAGGCCTGGTCGCCGCTCGACCCCGGATGTCGTGCCGCGCGATGCTTCTTGTCCGCATACATCGCCGCGTCGGCGCGGTCGATGGCGTCCCGAATTGGCTCGTCGGGGGCCGACGTGGCGGCGCCGCTGTTCCAGGACGGCGCCCGCCTCCGCACGCTCGAACAGGCCGATCAGCGAATCCCGGATGACCGCGGATTCCAGGCGCGTCGGCCAGTCCAGGGTTACGACTTCGGCGATGATCCCGTCCTCGTGGCGGACGAGGACGGCTCCGACCTCGCACGACAGCGGGGCCGCTGCCGATCGAGCGATATGGCGCGCCGTGTCAACGAGGTTCTCGGGCCGGTAATCGACGAGGGCCCGGATTGCGTGCACGACTTCGAGCTCGTCGGCGAGGAGCTTGGCCGGTGAGAGCTGGCCGACGCTCGCCACCCGACCGGCGGCGATCGGCAGGAGCATCGCATCCGGGGTGCGGATCGGTTCGGGCCCGCCGAACACGACGAGGTGGTCGCCGCTGACCGGGAGGACCACCGCGTGGCGCGCCCAGTACGGCCCGATGATGTGGATCGGCTCGGCTCCGCCACCGACCCGCGCGAGCTGGCCCGATTGGTGAACGCGGGTCGCCAGTTCCTCGGATGCCATCGGAAGGTCGACGATGCCGCCCCAGCCCGCCCCGCGGCCGCTGCCCCCGACGAGGCTGAAACCGTCCGCCGTGACCCGGAAGATGAGGGTGTCCTGCGCGACCTCCGGGCCCCCGCCCTCGTAGACCAAAGGGATCGTCATGCTGGGCCCAACGATACTCCCGCGAACTCGCGCAAATCGGCCGCCGATCTCAGCGAGTTCTCATGGACGCACGAAAGCATGGCTCCATGAGTTCGACCGTCCTCGGGAGCCAGGCCGCCGTGGCGCCGGCAGCCCGGCGTTCCGTGCCGCTGCCGCGGGTCTGGTCGATCACGGGCCGCGACATCGTTGCGATCCTCGTGACGAACGGCGTGTTCATCGGGGCGATGTGGGTCCGGCACGGGGGTCTCGAACAGGTGGCGACGCCGGGCGGCGCCTGGATCGCGATCGGCCAGGTGACTGGCCTCCTCGGCACCTACCTCGCCCTCCTCCAGCTCGTCCTGATGTCCCGGATGCCATGGCTCGATCAGGCCTTCGGGATGGACCGCCTCGCGGCCGCCCATCGATGGATCGGCTTCGCGACCGTCTGGCTCATCGCCGCGCACGGCTTCTTCATCGTCTCCGGTTACGCCACGAGTGAGGGTGCCTCGTTGGTCGGCGAGACGTGGACGATCCTCACAACGTTCGACTTCGTCGCGCTCGCGACCTTCGGCTTCGGCCTGTTCGTGGTCGTCGGCGTGACGTCGATGCGCGCCGCCCGCCGGGTCGTCAACTACGAGACGTGGTTCGCCCTCCATCTCCTCGCCTATCTCGCGATTGCGTTCGGGTTCCTGCACCAACTCCTGGTCGGGGCCGACTTCCTCCACGACCCGCTCGCACGGATCTACTGGACCTCGCTGTACGCCCTGACCTTCGGTCTGCTGTTGGCGTATCGCGTGATCGGGCCGATCCGCCTGAACCTTCGCCATCGGTTCCGGGTCGCCCGGGTCGTGGCCGAGGGGGAGGGCGTCGTCTCGATCTACATCACGGGCCGGGACCTCGATCGGCTTCCGCTCAGGTCGGGCCAGTACTTCGTGTGGCGCTTCCTCGATGGGCCACGCTGGTGGAGCGGCCATCCGTTCTCGATCTCGTCCGCCCCGAACGGCGCCTGGATCCGGACGACGGTCAAGGCCCTCGGCGACGACACGAGGCGCTACCAGCGGCTGGCCGTCGGTACGCGGGTCCTCCTCGAAGGTCCGTACGGGGTGCTGACCGGGATCCGCCGGACGCGCCGGCGGGTGACCCTCATCGCCGGGGGCATCGGCGTGACGCCCCTGCGCGCGCTGGTCGAGGCGCTGCCAGGCCGCCCCGGGGACGTGACGCTGCTCTATCGAGCGCGCCAGCCGAAGCACGTCATCTTCCGGAACGAGCTCGATGTCCTCGCCGAGCGGCGCGGGATCAAGGTCCACTACCTCGTCGGCCGCCGCGGGAGCGTCGACCTGCCCGACGATCCCCTCGACGCCTTCGGGCTGACCGGACTCGTCCCTGACATCGCGGATCACGATGTCTACCTGTGCGGTCCCAACGAGATGATGGACCGCCTGACCGAGACGCTCGGCAACCTCGGCGTGCCCGGATCCCGCATCCACGTCGAACGGTTTGCGTACTGATGGGTGCCATGATGCGTCGCCGGATCACCGCGACCGCGGCCGCCATGGCCCTCGCGATCGTGCTCCTCGTCAACTTCCGCACGCCCGAGGACCTCGCGGTCCAGGCGGCCGCCGGCGGCGCCGTCGGCCCGGACGCGGCGTCCGGCGGCGGCGGGGCGTCGGGAGGCACGTCGCGGACGTCAGCGGGCGGCATCGGATCGATCGGGTCGTCCGCCTCCAGCGGGAACTCGGGCGTCATCGGTTCGTCGAGGTCGGCGCCGACGCCCGCGAGCGGGACGGCCCAGTACACCGGCCCGCTGGCGGCTGACCCGTTCGGGAACGTCCAGGTCCAGATCACCGTCTCGGGCGGCAAGCTCGTCGACGTGGTCGCGCTGGCCCTGCCCGTCGGTGGTCACTCGGGCCGGATCTCGAACTACGTTGGACCGATTCTTCGAACCCAGGCCCTCGCCGCCCAGTCGGCCAACATCGACGGCGTCTCGGGCGCCACCTACACGAGCCGGGCCTACGCGGCGTCACTCCAGGGCGCACTCGATCAGGCTGGGCTGTGAGCCTCGGCCATCTGCCGGACGCCACGGGCCGGCCGCCTCGGTCGGCGATCGAGGCGCCCCGTCAGCTCCGCGTCGAACCGGTCATGGGGACCGTCGCAACCTTCGATGTCCGGGCCCCGTTCGTGGCCGACGAGGTGATCGAGCGGGCGATCGCGATCCTCCACGACATCGACCGCCGGTTCAGCCTGTACCGACCCGACAGCGAGCTCAGCGGGCTCGCGGATGGGTCGATTGCCGAGCCGGACCTGAGCCCCGACGTTCGATGGGTCATGGCCGCCTGCGACGACCTCGCGCGCCAGACCGGAGGTGCCTTCGATGCCCGTCGCCACCGGGCTGACGGCGTTGCCGACCCGAGCGCGCTGGTCAAGGGCTGGGCAATCGAACTGGCGGTCGCCGAACTCGAGCGCGGCGGGGCGCGCAACCTGTTCGCGGGTGCCGGGGGGGACATCGTCACGCGTGGCGAGCCGACGCCCGGCCATGCGTGGCGGGTCGGGATCCGGCATCCGAGGATCGCGAGCCGGGTCGCCGCCGTCCTCGACCTGCGGGACGGCGCCGTCGCGACCTCCGGCCGCTACGAGCGGGGCGAGCACCTGGCCGACCCGCGAACCGGGCGTCCGGCGGCCGGCCTCCTGAGCTTCAGCGTCGTGGGACCTGACCTCGCCTGGGCGGATGCCTACGCCACCGCGGGCTTCGTCATGGGCATGGACGGCCTCGCCTGGGTGGACCAGCGGCCCGGCTACGGTGCCCTCGCGATCACCCCTGGTGACGAGGTCGCATGGACGCCGGTCGTGGAGCGCCACCGGGTCGGCGAGGCCATTGAGCCGTCCGATTTCTCAGACGAATCTCATCGGCACGTGGTGTCCTGAGCTCGAACGGGCGCGCCGGAGCACGTTCGACGGCTACCATCGACCCAGTCCCGGCGCGGCGCAGGTGCGGGCCGGCAGCCAGGCAGGCCCACAGGATCGGAGATCACTCGGATGCATATCCTCGTCGTCGAGGACGACCCACGACTCGGCCGGGTGCTCAAGCGCCTGCTCGAGGAGGATCGGCATGTCGTGGACCTCGCGACCGACGGAGAGACGGGCCTCGACCTGGCCGAATCCGACGGCATCGAGGTCGTGATCCTCGACGTCGGCCTCCCGGACATCAGCGGGATCGAGGTCGCGCGCCGGCTCCGAACCCGCGGCGTCGAGACCTCGATCCTCATGCTCACCGCGCGGGACACGGTGCGCGACCGCGTCGCCGGTCTCGATGCGGGCGCCGATGACTACCTCGTCAAGCCGTTCGCCTACGAGGAGCTCGCGGCGCGGCTGCGGGCGCTCGGTCGTCGTGCCGAGCCGGGCCCACGCCGGCCGGAATCACGCCTGGAGGTCGGCCCGATCGCGCTCGACGAGGCCGACCGACGGGTGACCGTCGGCGGGACGACGGTGGACCTCAGCCCGCGGGAGTTCGCGCTCATGGAGTGCTTCCTGCGACATCCGGGCCAGGCCCTGACCCGCGATCAGCTGCTCGATCAGGCCTGGCCGTACAGCGCGGCGGTGACCCCCAACGCGGTCGATGCCTACGTCCACTACCTTCGGACCAAGCTCGGCGACGCCGGATCGCGGGTCGAGACGGTCCGCGGGGTCGGCTATCGATTGAGCGATGCCTGACGGTTCGGGGCCGGGATTGGGCGACGCCGCCGAAGCCGCGGCCATCGCCGGCGACGAGCGCCTGATCTCGGGGGTCGGCCGGCGCCTTGTGATCTGGGCGGCCGGGACCACGCTCGTGGTGCTCGTCCTGCTCGGGATCGCGTTGTACGCGGCGGTCAACCAGAGCCTCGTCGCGACCGGCGAACGGCAGCTCGACGATCGCGCGGCGGCTCTCCGCCACATCATCGAGGGCCCGGGCGGCCGACCGGATGGGGACGATGTCCCGGCGGGCCTCCAGTTCGGCGGGGGCACGTCGGGGACCATCGCCCTCGTCCTGACCTCCGATGGCCGACTCATCCTGCCCCGGCTCCTGCCGCCACCGGTCAAGGAACCGGAGGCTGGATCGCTCGCCGCGGCCGTCGCGTCGGGCAGGGACGTGCGCCTCGGATCGCTCGGGGACACGCCGGTCCGGATCCTCACGACCTCGGTTGACAGCCAGATCGGGCCGGTCTACGTCCAGATCTTCCAGGATCGGACGGCGGAGACGAGGACGCTCAATGTCCTCCTCGCGGTCCTCGTCGGCGGCGGGGTCGTGGTGCTGGTGGTTGCCGCTGGCGTCGGGGCGCTCTATTCGCGTCGCGCCCTCGTCCCGATCCGGGCGTCATTGGTCGCCCAGCGCGCCGCGCTCAGGCGCCAGCGCGAGTTCGCGGCGGATGCGAGCCACGAACTGCGGACCCCACTGACGGTCGTCCGGGCGTCCCTGGACCTCCTGCGACGGCATCCGGAGGCGCCGGTCAGCCAGGTCGGCGAGGCGCTCGACGACATCGGGGCCGAGGTGGACAACCTGACGCACCTTGTCGAGGACCTCCTGCTCCTGGCGCGGAGCGACTCCGGTGCGGTGCCGCTCGAGCGCGAGCCGATGGACTTCGGCGACGTCGTCGCGGAGGCCGCAGCGTCGATGACGACCGCCGCGTCCCACCGCGACGTGCAGGTCGTCGTGGATCCGGCGCCCGCGTCCATCAGCGGCGATACGGCCCGGATCCGCCAGCTCGTGCTGATCCTCGTCGACAACGCGATCCGCCACAGCCCGACCGGCGGCCAGGTCCGCGTCTCGGTGCGAGCCGAACGGCAGGCCGGCCTGCTCGTCGTCGAGGATGACGGCCCGGGAATCGGCGCGGACGAGCTGCTACACGTGTTCGAGCGCTTCTGGCGCGGGGCGGGGGCGCCGGATGGGGGATCGGGGCTGGGTCTCGCGATCGCCGCCTGGATCGTGGGTGGGCACGACGGCACCGTCGAGGTCGCGAACCACGAGCCGACCGGGGCGAGGTTCACGGTCCGCATCCCGCTGGATCGACCACCGGCTGCCTGAAGCCAGGGCGCCTGCCTGAGGCCATCGCGTACCCTTCGCGGGTGCGTGCGTTCCGCGTCTCCCTGGAATCGGCGATGCGGGACATCGATCGCGCGATCTTCACGCTGGCGGCGATCTCGTTCATCAGCCAGACCGGCGTGTCGATCATGCTGCCGCTGCTCCCGATCTTCGCCATCCAGCTCGGGGCGTCGCCGCGCGAGCTCGGCCTGATGGTCAGCATCTTCGCCGTGACGGTGACGGTCGGCCAGCTCGGATCGGGGGTCCTCAGCCGGCGGATCTCGCCGCGCCGGCAGATGCCGCTCGGTCAGGCCGCCTACGCCGTGGCGATCATGAAATTCGCCGCGG
>SCTE01000287.1 GCA_004298915.1 Chloroflexota bacterium
GGCCGACAAGACGATTGTCTATGTCAACCCCTCGTTCACACGGCTGTACGGGTACCCACCCGAAGCGGTCGTCGGTCACCCCCCTGATGTGCTGAACAGCGGCCACCACACGGATGCGTTCTGGGAGGCCGTTTGGGACCAGGCAGCGTCAGGACGGCCGTGGACCGGCCTCGTCGTCAATCGGCGCGCGAACGGCACCGTTGTCGAGGTCGAGGCGGTGATCGCCCCGGTGTTCGACGGGACCGGGTCGGTCGCGAGCTACGTCCAGACGGACCGCGACGTGACCCGCGAGCGGGAGCTCGAGAGCGCGATGGTCCGGGAGGCGCACGAGCGGGAAACGATCGAGGCGGCCCTCGAGCGGATCGACCCGGGCGCGACTGTCGAGGAGATCGCCGCGGTCGCGTGTGCCGAGATCATGAACCTGCCCGGCATCGACTCGGCATGCGTGATCGAACTGGTCGCCGGCCGCGGACGCATGGTCGCGTCAGCGGGTCGGTTCATCCTCGCGGCGGGGCAGTGGATCCCCGAGGCGCGTGCCGCTCACCTCATGGCTCGTGCGCCGCACGGCCCATGGCTCGAGCCGTGGGAGGCGTTGCCCGAATACGGGACCTATGGCGAGGAAGTGGCGGCCGCCGGGATCCGGACCCTTGCCATCGCTCCGGTCCGCGGGCCCTCCGGCGTGCTCGGCGTGCTGGCGGTCGGTTCCGCATCGTCCGAGGCCGCCGTGTTCCTCGTCGATCGGCTGCCGGCGCTGGCCACGTTCGGTGCCCTGCTTGGCGCGATGACGGCACCGCATCTCGAGAAGCGACGGCTCGAGGCGGCCGAACGGACGGGGATCGCGTCGATCATCGAGGCGGAATCGTTCTGGCCGGCATTCCAGCCGATCGTCGAGCTTCGGTCCGGCCTGATCGTCGGTCACGAGGCCCTGACCCGGTTCGAGGATGGCCGTCGGCCTGATCTCGTGTTCGGCTTTGCGGCGCAGGCGGGCCTCGGGATCGAGCTCGAGCTCGCCACGCTCCGCGCCATCCTCAAGGCTTCCCAAGCCCTGCCGGAGGACACCTACCTGAATCTGAACGTCTCACCCGACCTCGTGCGGTCGCGTGAGATGGGCGCGCTTCTCGAGGGGCTCGCGCGGCCCATCGCGCTCGAGCTGACCGAGCACGCGGTGATCGACGACTACGACCGGCTCCGCGACGACCTCAAGTTCCTCGGGCCCAACGTCCGGCTGGCCGTGGACGACGCGGGTGCGGGCTATGCCAGCCTTCGCCACATCCTCGAGCTCAAGCCGGACTTCGTGAAGCTCGATATCGCGCTCGTCCATCGAATCAACCGGGACGCCGCGCGCCAGGCCCTCATCGCCCGGGATCGGCTATTTCGCCGCGCGTCGGCGGATTCGCCTCGTGGCCGAGGGAATCGAGACCGCCGCCGAGCTGCGAGCCATCACCGAGCTCGGGGTCTGGTACGGCCAGGGCTACCTGCTCGGGCGCCCACGTGACGGCCGCTCGACCGAGCCGTGGCCGATCCGGGTCATCCTGCCCACCTGATCATTCCGGCCGGGGGCTGCCCGCGTCACGTGGTGGTGCCGCGGCAAACTGCCAGTCCGCCCGGCGGGAGATTCCGCGGAGAAGCCTGCCGAGCAGGTCAGCGCCGGTGATCACGCGGCGATCCGCGTCGGTCCAGACCACGATGATGTCGTGGTCGATGACGTCGCCGCCCCGCCGGACCGGGCGATGCTCGAGCAGCCCGAGGTAGTCGCCAAGGCGCGCGGCCGGATCGGTCACGAGGATGGGCCGATGACAGAACGCCCTCGCGTCAACCGAGCCCGGGTCGAGGACCACCGCCCGGATCAGTCCGTCGGCGTCGAGGGCGTAGTGCGGGGCCCCGGTCGGATCCACGAGGATGACCCACGGGTGGCCCGACGCGTGGACGTCGCGCAGGAACTCGGGGACGACCCCCGTTTCGATCCTGGGCAGCGCGAGATCTGCTCCCTCGAGGGGGAGCGTCACGATGCTGCCGGGATCGAGTGGCTCGCCCTCCCGGATCACCGGCACGTCGTCGAGGGCGAGGAAGTTCAGCGCCCCCGTCCCCTCGACGT
>SCTE01000288.1 GCA_004298915.1 Chloroflexota bacterium
GAGCTGCGCCAACCCACGCTGACTCCCGACCGGCGGCGAATCCGGATCTCCGGTGATCCCACGGGGTCGCCACAGGACGTCCTCGCCCAGGGCGCCGAGGCGAATCGCGAGTTCGCGCGTTGCGGGCACCTCCACGCGGGCAAGGTCGAAGCCTGCTCGCACGAGCTGGATCGCCTCGCGCTCGGCCCCGTCGATCGAGGTCGCGTGGATCGTCGCGCCGACCCACGGGGTGGGACGATCATGCAGGACGTCGAGCAATTCACCTCGGGCAACGCGATTGGCATCGATCCGGTCGACCGCGCCGATCGCGAGGCGCGACAGGAGGTCGGCCGCCGCGGCATAGCGGACGGGCTCGGCGAGCAACTCGGCTTCGAGCTGGAGGTCAACGGACCCGGCGGCGACGTCCAGGGCCAGTTGCTGGGGGTTGGTGTCGTATTCGAGGAGGGCCATCGCGAACGGGAAGCCGATGCCGGTCGCGAGGCGCGCCGCCTGCCCGTCGACGTAGCGGTCGACCACCTCGGCCGCGAGCGGCCGGCCCTCGCGGTCGAGCCCGGTGACCCCGATCAGCCGGAGGATCGCCCGCTCCCGACCGAGCGAGGTCGCCCCGAGCGCGACCCGAGCGAGCCTCGCGGCGATGGCGCCAGCTCGCTCCAGCAGCGCCTCGTACTCCGGCGCGAACGCCTCCGGGCCGATCGAGGGCATCATCAGGCAAGCATACGGGCGGGCATCATCCGCGATCGGCCGGGGGCGGGCCCTCACGTGCCGGAGCGCCGATCCAGACATGCCCGTCGGCGAACTGCTCGGCCTTCCAGATCGGGGCGCGCGCCTTGGTCTCGTCGATCGCGTAGGCCGCCGCCGCGAACGCATCGCCTCGATGGGCGGAACAGGCGACGATCGCCACCGACGCCTCGCCGAGGGGTACCGCACCCGTTCGGTGGACAATGGCCAACCGCTCGACCCCGAACCGTTCCACGATCTCGTCGGCAATGTCCGCGAGGACGCGCAGCGCGAGCGGCTCGAGCGCCTCGTAGTCGAGGGACTCGACGGTGCGACCGGCATGCTTTGCGGCCTCCGCCTCCTGGCCCGGGGCCGGCGTGCCCGGCGTGGCCCGGGTGACGCCAAGGAACCCGACCACGGCGCCGTCGGCGGGCGTTGCGAGCCGGTGCAGGAGGTCGGTCAGGATCGACGGCTCGAACGGCTCGGCTCGAAGTTCGAGGATTCGCCCGGATGTCGCGGGCGATGCGTCCCGATCCGAGCCCCCGCTGACGGGCGGGATCATGGCCACTTCGTCGCCATCCGCCAGCACGTCGGAAGCGTCCGCGTAGACGCTGTTCCGAGCGAAGCGCACCGACGCTCGACCGGGAGCGAGCACCGGATGCCGCAGGACGAGCGCATCCCAGGCCCCGCTGACCGTGGACCCGGGTGGAAGGTCGAGCGCCACCTCCCGGGTGCCGGCCAGCTCCCGCTGGACGGCGAACAACCGGACGCGGACCTGCACGCTCAGGGTCGCCAGGTGGCCACGAGCAGCCCGTCCCCGACGGGCAGGATCGTGCCGCTGAACCGTGGATCGCCGATGACCGATTCGCAGAACGCGCGGAGGCTGGACGTCCCGTCGCCCGGCGTCGAGGGCCGGGAACCGGACGTGCGCCCGCCCCACAGGACGTTGTCGGCCACGACCAGGGCCCCGCGCTCGAGTCGTGGCAGGAGCGCCTCGAGGTAGGCGGCGTACTCATCCTTCAACGCATCGATGAAGACCATGTCGAAGGGCCCGGCAAGGTCCGGTTCGGGCCTCGCGAACGCGGCCAGGGCCGGCTCGTTGACGATGCTGATCCGGTCGTCGGCGACGCCCGCCGCCCGCCAGTGCACCCGCGCCGCGGTCGTCCGCTCCGTGTCCGGATCGATGGTTACGATCCTTCCATCGGCCGGCTGGGCAAGTGCCATCCAGAGGGTCGAGTAGCCGATCGCGGTGCCGACCTCGCAGATCCGCCGCCGGTCGGCCGCGAGGACCGCCAGGACTCGGCCCGCGTCGCGGTCCAGGATCGGAATGCCGGTCGGCCGTGCCGCGCGCTCGATCGCAGCGAAGGCCGGATCCAGGGGCCGGGCCAGCGACTCGATCCAGGCGGCATCGGCTTCGCCGGGTGACCACGAACCGTCAGAACGCATGAGGTCCTCCTAGACCAGCAGCCCGGCGCCGAAATAGAGGCCCGAGGCAAGGATGGTGCCGGACGCGATGGTGCCGACGCTGATGTACAGAAGCCCGGTCGCCGATTCCATCGATCGACTCCGTGCCGTCTGGATGGCGGCCCACGAGACGACGAGCGGGAACACGATTCCGACCACCAGGCGGAGCCAGACGAACAGCGCCCATGGGCCGCCAAGCGCCCCGAAACCCGCCTCGCCAGAGGGTCCCAGGCCGATGGCGGTGGCCCCGACGAAGAGGACCAGCTGGGCCGCGACCGTCCACGTCAGGAGCCGGGAGAACAGGATCAGCGGGCCCTCACCGAGTCGTGGGGTGACGAGGTACCAGTGGCCCAGGATCATCGCCGCGAGCACGCCACCGGTCGCTCCGGCCAGGAGTGCCAGCTGGACGAAAAGGAGGAGCGCCGGACCCGCCGAATCGGACCAGCCGATCGCCCCCGCACCGAGGGCCACGAGCCCGGCAGCAACCCCGGCGAGGCCGAACAGCCGAGCACGGCGGTCGCGCCGGATCGAGATGACGAAGGCAATGGCAAGCACGGCCAGCGCCACCAGCGCGGTTCGCCGTATCTCGGCCCAGCCGATGGCGGCGAGGAGATGCCCGCTGGTCGGAGGCAGCGCGTCGTCGGCCAGGACCGCCAGCGCCGCCAAGATGCCGGAGCACAGGGCCGTGAAGCCGAGATAACCTCGAGTCGCCTCGGTCCTGAGACGGCCGAGGACGACCGCGGCCAGCGATCCGCTGGCGAGGCCCGCGAGAACGGTCCAGTTGATGTAGGCGAGGTTCTCGGCGATCCGTTCGGCGGGCATCGACCGAGTGTACGATGGCCGAGGAGGTACCCCATGCGGCGCACCGGCGAGACGGCGATCACATGGTTCGGGCACGCCTGCATCGAGATCGTCAGCCCGGGTGGGAAGACGGTGCTCGTCGACCCATGGCTCGGGAACCCCAGGAGTCCGCGCCCGCCCGAGGCGGTGGATCGGTGCGACGTCATGCTCGTCACGCACGGCCACGCCGACCACCTCGGCAACGCGCTGCAGATCGGCTCACGGACCCGGCCCGCCTGGCCGGCGATCCACGAGCTGTCGCTCTGGCTGGCCCGGAATTACGCGGGCAAGGACGAGGTCATCGGGATGAACAAGGGC
>SCTE01000289.1 GCA_004298915.1 Chloroflexota bacterium
GTCTTCTGCACGACGACTGCGACGGCGTACGCGAGCGCGGCGAGTACGAGAAGCGCGATGCCGAGGCCGGCACGCTCTCCGGGGCGGGTGGTGGCGAAGCCGATCATGACGCAGCCCGTAAAGGCAACGGCACACCCGGCGAAGAGCCCGCGTGGAAAGCCTTCGTGGAGGAAGAGCCCGGCGAGGACGGCGATCAAGATCGGCCCCGTGTTGATGATCATCGCCGCGGTGCCGGCATCGATGTGTCGCTCGGCCGCGTTGAGCGAGACGCTGTAGACACCGAGCCACAGGATCCCGAACGCCGCAATCCTCAGCAGGTCGCGAGGCTGCGGCAACGGCTCGCGGCGGATGAGCGCGACGGTGCCGAGGATCGCGCAGCTGACGAGCAACCGGCCCAGCGCGATCGCGCCCGGCGAGAGCGTCTCCCCGGCCGAACGGATGCCGACGAACGCCGAGCCCCACACCGTCACCGTCACCAGTCCGGCGAGCAGAGCGGGAAGGTCGGTCGAGCGGAACGCGGCGGCGCGAAGCTCGCTCACGCAGGCGCAGAGGGTTGCGGCCGCGGGGTCAGACGGGTCGCCGCCGGCAGCTCTCGGTCGAGCGCAAGCGCCGAGATTCCGGCCGCCAGGGCAACCCCCGCCGAGGCGAGGAGAGCGGCCGGGGGCGAGACACTCAGGAGCTGCGCCCCGAGCGTCGGCGCGAGCGCCAGACCGAGCCACCACGACAGCCCGATCGCCGCCATATAGCGGCCGCGCAACGCCACCGGGGCAAGGTCGGCGACAAGCGGCATCAATGCCGTCGTGTGGCAGCACTCACCGACCCCAACCAGGATCGCAGCCGCGACCAGAGCGGCGTACGCGGAGGAGAACCCGACGAAATCTGCGCCGACGACGAGGAGGCACGCGACGACGAACGCCAGCGAGGCAATCGCCATCGCGGCTGTTCGCCGTCGGCCCTCCGCCAACTTGGTAACCGGTATCTGCGCGAGGACGACGGTGAGCGCGTTCGCGAGTAGTAACAACCCGATCAGGCGCGGCCCGACCCCGAGCTGGCCACGCGCATATAGCGGCACGATCCATGTGAAGACGCCCCAGCCGACCGCGATCACGGCGATGTTCGTCAACGCCAAGCGGACGAAGGGCCGATCGCGGATCACGATCCTGTAGCCGCCCGCAAGCGGCTCCGGCCGCGCATCTTCCTGCACGACGGCGACGAGGATCACGACGTAGAGGACGTACGTCAACGCATTCGCGAGGAAGAGGACGACGAAACCGGTCAAGCCGTACGCTGCGATCAGGCCCCCGACCGAGGCCCCGAGGCCCACCCCGCCGTTCGCAGCCACGCGCGACACCGCGGTGGCGCGGTGGCGGAGCTCAGGCGGAACGAGAGACGCCAGCAGCGCGGACTGACTCGGCAGCAGCGCTCCGTTGCCGACGCCGGCGGCAACTGCGGCGACGAACGCCTGCCCGGGAGTGTGCGCGAACGCCAACCCGGCATAGCCAGCGGCGAGCGCAATCCCGCCGACGGCAGCCGTCAGGCGCGCGCCGACGCGGTCGATCGCCTGACCGGCGACCGGGGCGGCGACGACGGCGAGCCCTGTGACGATCCCCACCATGAGGCCGGCAACGCCGAGGCTGAAGCCGCGACCGTCATGCAGGTAGATGATCTCGAACGGCATCACAGCGCCCCAGCCGAGGTAGTTCAGGAAGATCCCGACCTGGACGACCCACAGCTCGGTCGACAGCCCGAAGCCGAGTCTCCGCAGGCCGTCTGAGACGCTGACGCGGTG
>SCTE01000290.1 GCA_004298915.1 Chloroflexota bacterium
CCCCGGTCGATGTCATACGCCCCGTGTATGAAACCGGCGATCTCCGTGGCCCTCGCGTCGCTCTCTTACGCCCCACGTATGACCAGTCGCGTTTCATACGCGCCAGGTATGAAATCGGCAAGTCGCCCCCGAACGCGGCGGGTGGACGTGCCTTCACGGCCCGGGGCGGCGGACGGCCGGCGGGGACGTGCCCGGCCGGCCCCGAGGCGGAGTGCCGGCCCTGAGGCTGAGGCCGCGTGCCGGCCCTGGGCCGCGTGGCGGCCACACGCTGAGTGCCGGTTCGAGGCTGCGTGCCGGCCCCGAGGCTGAGTGCCGGCCCTGAGGCTGAGTGCCGCTGCCGCCCCCGGCCCCGGCCACTGCCCTCTACTCGAGGTAGTCCTTGAGCTTCCGCGACCGCGACGGGTGCCGAAGCTTCCGGAGCGCCTTCGCCTCGATCTGGCGGATGCGCTCGCGGGTCACGTTGAACTCCTTGCCGACTTCCTCGAGAGTGCGGGCGCGCCCGTCCTCGAGGCCGAACCGGAGCTGGAGGACGCGCCGCTCGCGACCCGTCAGCGAGTCGAGGACCGCCTCCACCTGCTCCTTGAGGAGCTGGTGCGACGCCGCCTCGGCCGGAGCGAGCGCGCCCCGGTCCTCGATGAAGTCGCCGAGGTGGGAATCCTCCTCCTCGCCGATCGGCGTCTCGAGGGACACCGGCTCCTGGCTGACCTTGATGATCTCGCGGACCTTCTCCGGGGTGACCTGGACCTCCTGGCCCTTGGACATCGCCTCGGCGATCTCCTCGACCGTGGGTTCGCGGCCCAGCTCCTGGAGCAACTGTCGCGAGACACGGATGAGCCGGTTGATCGTCTCGACCATGTGGACCGGGATCCGGATGGTCCGGGCCTGGTCCGCAATGGCGCGAGTGATCGCCTGCCTGATCCACCACGTGGCGTAGGTCGAGAACTTGAAGCCCTTCTCGAAGTCGAACTTCTCGACCGCGCGGATCAGCCCGATGTTGCCCTCCTGGATCAGGTCCAGGAACGACATGCCGCGGCCGATGTACTTCTTGGCGATCGACACGACCAGCCGGAGGTTGGCCGAGGTCAGCTGCTCGCGGGCGTCGCGCCCGATCCGGACCAGCTCGCCCTTGCGATGCGCGAGCTTGGTGTTGAGCGGCACCTCGGGGTCGTGGCCCATGAGTTTGAGCAGCTCGTAGTCACGGCCCGACTCGACCCAGCGCTGGAGGGCGGGGAAGGCAACCTCGTCCCGGGTCCAGTCGTAGATCGCCCGCAGTCCGACGTTGTCGCGCGAATCGAGGTCCCCGTTGTGGACCGCGAAGTAGGCCCAGTCGAGCAGCGTCAGGAACGCCTCGGCCGGGGTGGGGGCGCCCTCGGCACCGGCGAGCGCCTCGGCGTAGGTGGCGAGGTGCTTGCGCGCTTCCTTGAGCAGGTGCGTCGTGCCCTCGGACTGGACGTCGCGCCCGGCCTTGATCAGGTGGAAGTCGGGCGGCGGGACCAGCAGGTCGGCGGCGTCCTCGTGCGAGATCGCGTCCCGGACGAGCCGATGCGCCTCCTCGCCGAGCGGCAGCCGGTGCTGCGGCTTGAGCGTCCGGGTCTTGGTCTCGGTGTTGTGCGTCGTCCACTCGTGGAGGGACACGATGCCCTTCCACGGCTCGTCCACGAGCTGCTCGCCGAGCTCGATCGCCTTGGCGAGGACGACCTCCTCCTCGGCGGTCAGCAGGGCGACCTTGCCGATCTCCTTGAGGTACATCCGGACCGGGTCGTCGATCCCGATCATGTCGGCGGAGATTGCCTCGAGCTCCTCCGCCGTCGGCTCCTCGACCGCCTTCGAATCGAGCTTGGACGGGGCATCCGCCGGCAGCCGGGCCGCCGCCTCGCTGGCGAGATCGTCGGACACGACCACGATCCCGACATCGGCGCCATCCCCGAGGTCGGGGCCGAGATCGAGGTCTTCCTCGTCGTCGTCGTCCTCATCGTCCTCGGCGACGGCGAGGCCTGTCGAGCGCGATGGGCGCAGACCGGCCAGCTTGGCCTCTTCGAGGTCGGCCTTGGCGCGGCGGGGCCGCGACAGGACGGCCTCCACGAGTTGCTTGTCCAGGGGATCGGCGGACATGGGTTACCTCCGGTGAACGGCGAGAAGCCGGGTCTGGTCGCGGCGCCGGTCGAGCGACAGGCGCTGTTCGTTGATGTGGATCTTTTCGAGCATCAGGCGCTCGATGGCGGCGTTGTCGTGTTCCCGCTCGGCCTCAGCCAGGGCGGATTCGTTGTAGTCGTGACGATCGCGGAGCCGGATCTGTTCGATGTCGATGAGCAAGCGCTCCAGCTCGCGGGCCTCCGGCCTCGGTCGGTCGAGCGCCACGAGCGCTTGGGCCAGCCCGCGGACCTCGGGATCCAGCCCGAGCAGGAGCCCCTCCCAGTTGAACGCGGGGCGGATGCCGTCATCGTTCGGCGCGCGCTGCAGCACGATGGCCCGGAACAGCTCGCGGGCGAGGGTGCTCGGCAGCTGATCCGGCCCGAGCGCGTCGACGACCCGGGGCTGGAGGTCCGGAACGAGCAGCAGGAGCCGGAGCAGCTCCGATTCGACCGGGGTGATTGCCCGGAGGATGTCGTGGATCGGCAGCGCGTCCGGCGAGGCCAGGACGGCGTCCGCGCTGATCCGGACGTCGCCGCGGGACCCCTCGCCGACAGACCGGCCCTGGCGGATCGGGTTCCGCGCTGGACGCTCGAGCACCTGGCGGAGAACCCGGTCCTCCACCCCGGAAACGCGCCGGACCTCGCCGAGGGCCTCATCGAGCCGGAGTGGATCCGCGATCTCGCGCAGGGCCGGCATGACGGCCTCGACGAAACCGATCCGGCCCGAGCTCGTCTTGAGGTCGAACCTGCCGGCGTGGTGGTCGACGAGGTATTCGACGAGCGGCTTGGCCTTCGAGATCGCCGCATCCCAATCAGCCGACGATTCGCGGACGACCTCGTCGGGATCCTTGCCGTCGGGCAGCCGGGCGACGCGGACGTCCTCCAGCTTCACGCCGGACGTGTCCGACTGGAGCTGCCCGATCAATCCCGCGAGCGAGGTGACCCCGAG